>NZ_JBFBAA010000013.1:0-242747 GCF_040682035.1 Actinoplanes sp. NPDC051470 | reverse complement strand
ACCAACGGCCACTACTACGTGAGGGGTTGATCGAACCGATGGCGCCGCCCACCGGCGCCATCGACGCTCCTCAAGACGATGAGCTCTCATGCCGCAGACAATGCGCGTTGCGGGACGGCTCGTGGTCAGGGTCGTCACCTAGGAGGGCTGGTCTGGTGACGGTCGACGCCATCCCACCACTGCATGAGGATCCGGGCGAGCGCGTCGCGGTGGGTCCAGATCATCGTGTGGCCGGCCTCGGCGATCGTAGCGGTCTGGGCTGCGTCTATGGCTTGCGCCAGCATCGTGGCGTGGTGCGTGGGTACGGCGAGGTCGCGCCCGCCGGACACGACGAGTGCGGGAACGTGTAGCTGGTGCAGCCAAGGCCTGCTGTCGAAGCGGGAAAGTTCGGCTGCTGCTCGGGCCATCTGCGTGGTGGCGTTTGTCGCGAGCATGTCTTGAAGCCATGCGACCTGATCGGGTGCCAGGGGCGGGCCTCCGCCGGTACCGGGGCGGGCCACTATCCGGGCGAACCGCCGCATGCCGAGCAGGCGGACCATGTGCGGTGCCAGCCACCCTTCGACCTGCTCGCGGCGTGTTGTGGTGTTGTAGGCGTACGTCGCCACCAGGGCCAGTGAGCGAACCAGGTGGCCGGCGTCGCGGGCGAGGTGCTGGGCGACCGTGCCGCCATGCGAATAGCCCATCACGTGGGCGTCATGGACTCCGCGAGCCTCGAGCGCCGCGCCGACGCGGGCGGACATCGCCTCGACCGTGTAGGGGCCTGGCACGGTCCCGCTGCCGCCGTGACCAGGCAGGTCGGGAATGACCAACCGGAATCGGCTCGTCAGCGGTTCGGACAACCAGCGGAACATTTCCCCGGTCGCCATCAGCCCGTGCAGCAGCACGACCACGGGCCCGTCGCCTCGCTCGGTGATGTGCAGACCCTCTGTGGTCATGCGAGCCTCCGCGAGATGGCAATCGCTGTCTGATCCGGACGGCTCCATGATCCCAGGGAAAATCGTGGGAGAGGAATGACCCGCATCCCCGGCCTCGGACGAAGGGGCTGGCTGCCGGCGTTCCGCCACGTGACCTTGTTCAAGACCGCGTACGCCTGCGGGCTGCGCCGCAACGAGACCCGGATTCGTGCCTGTTGGGCGTACGTCAGTGAACAGCGCGTGGCAAGCCCATCGGATTGGGGTAAGGCACGACTGCACCGGCGGCGTCGGCCAGCGGGTTCAGCAGGTCTGACAGTCGGATCTGATCGGCTGAGCTGAGCGTGGTCCAGGGTTGGGCGGCGAGCTGATCGGTGTGCCTTTCAACGGCTCGGTGTGCGGCCTGGGCCGTCGCGGTGGGTCGGCCGTCATGGTCGAGCCAGCCGCGCTGCGTCAAGGCCCGGGCCGCGGCGTCCCACTCGCTGTCGGTCCAGCCCCGGTTCGGTTGCAGTTGTTCCCTGTCGCCATGCAGCGCATTGCGTAGGACCAGCGCTTGACAGCCCGTGATCTCGGCGGCCACCAAAGCGGCGATGTGCCCGTCGCCGCGGTGTTCACGCAACACGGTGGCGGCGCGCCAAAGCCGGGCGAGTACGTCACTCGGCTGGGGGAGAGCCGCGTTGGCCGCGCCGAGCGCTCGGCCGTCGGTCACGGCTGCCCGAGCCGCGACCTCCAACAGCTCGGCGGCTTCCGCCCATCGCTGCGGCTCGGATGGCAGGACGTCCCGCAACGCGTCCACCGCACCATGGAGGCGGGCAGCCAGGGCTTGTTCCGGGGAGACACGCTGCCACACCTCGGGTAAGGCTCGAGCCACCATGGCGGGTGCGAAGGAGTAGAACAGGGCAGTCACCGGTGCGGCCGCCACTGCGCCCAGCGGAGCTGCTCGCCCGGCGAAGTATCCGCGCCAGAAGCCCCGCAGTCCGACGCCTTCGAAGGCGATCCGGGCCTGAGGTGCGAAGTAGGTGACCGCATGCAAGGGCTCATACAGTTGCCACAGGTGCCGAACCAACGACATATCGGCAATCTTTGCGCAGTTCCCGCTGCCGGCGAACACCCAATTTCTACAACGCGGCTCGCCATCTTCGGTCATCGGGTCCAGTACCAAGCCGGCACCTGCCGTGCACTGATCTGTCGCTGGTAGCGCACGCAAGGTCGCGCGGGTCGGTGCTGGTGGCGAGCTGCCGATGTGCCACGTATGGGCCGTCGACCACTGCCGAAGCGCCAGGCAGCGGTCGTGTCAATCAACGAACGCGGTCATGCGGATCGACACGAGAACGCCGGGCAGTTCGACGCCGAGCTTGGCGACGTAACGCGTCGGCGGCGTGCTGGGGAACCAGGTCGCGTACTCCTCGTTCATGCCGGCGAAGTCGGCCGGGTTGGTCAGGAGCACGCCGACCTCGACAATGTCCTCCCACGTCGCGCCCGCCGCCCGTAGAACGGTGTTGCAGTTGGCGAGCGCCTGTCGTGTCTGTTCCTGGATCGTCGGTCCGGCCAGGCCCCCCGTGCTCACGTCGACGCCGACCAGGCCTGAGACGTAGACCAGGCCGCCAACTTTCATCGCTTGGCAGTACAACGGTGAGCTGGGCGCATCGGCCGTGCTGATGATCTCTCGCATTCCGCCAAGTTAGCCCCCGCTCACGCCGACGGCGTTCGGCCAGACGGCTCGGATTTCGGTGGCGGCCGCCGGCCGGCGTTTACTGATCTGCCGCCTACAGTGCGCTTGGCAGATCCCGAAAACGGGGTACGTCGTGGTTGGCCTCCCGGCTGGGTCAAGGGCCGGAGGGCGCAGGCGTCTTCTGACTCAGTGCGCATCGCCAACCGCTGCCTGTCCGGACGTAGACCTCGGTGATCCATTCGTCCGCGGTGTACGGGTTGCCCTCCCAGGCGCCGACGCTGGCTTTGCGCGCTGTGACAGCGAGCGCACCAGGAGCAGAGGTCCACACTGGCGTCGCGTAGGGGAGACGCGCCGTTTAGCGTCCCACACAGATCGGCGTGATCGTCTCAGGCCGTAATGCCGTCCACGGATTGACTCACTCCTCCAGGGAGAGCGCCTGGCTGGGGCACACCCGTGCCGCTTCGCGGGCCTTCTCGACCAGTTCGCCCTCCGGCTTCTCGTTCAGCACGATGATTGTGCCGTCGTCCTCGCTCTGGTCGAACAGCGCGGGCTCAGTGAGCACACATTGTCCGGCACCGACGCACCTGTCGGTGTCCGCGATGATCCTCATGGGCCCTGTCCTCCCGAGGTGGGGATGTCACTTCGTCCTCTACCAGGTCACCGGGAGCTGGTAGAGGCCATAGATGTTCGCGTCGTCCTTGAACGGCAGCTCGTCGACATCCACCGCGAGCTCGAGCGTGGGGACACGGCGGAACAGCGTGTCGAACACGATCTGGAGCTCCATCCGAGCCAAGTTCTGGCCCAGACACTGGTGCGGCCCGAAACCGAACGCAACGTGGTGGCGCGCGCCGCGCTCGATGTCGAGCTCGTCCGGATTCTCGAACGCCCGCGGGTCCCGGTTGGCCGAATAACCCAGCGCCAGCACTCCTTCGCCGGCACGGATCAGCTGCCCGCCGACCTCCATGTCCTCGACGCACAGCCGAGCCGTCGCCACGTCGATGATCGTGAAGTACCGCAGCATCTCCTCGACCGCGTTGAGCGTTTTGGCCAGGTCGGCCTTGATCATCGCGAGCTGCTCCGGGTTGCGCAGGAACGCCACGGTCGACAGCGAGATCATGTTCGCTGTCGTCTCATGGCCGGCCACGAGCAGCAGAAAGCCCATGCCGACCAGCGACGTCCGCCGATAGGTGCCATCCGCGCGCAGCTTGACGATCTGCCGCCCGAGCAGGTCGTCCGGCGGGTTCTCCTCCTTCTCCGCGATGAGGTCGGCCATGTAGCCCTGGACGGCTTTTGTGGCCGCCCACCGCTCCTCGGGCGGCGTCGACTGCTTGATCACCTTCACCGTGTGCTCCTGGAAGAACTCATGGTCGGCGTACGGCACACCCAGCATCTCGCAGATCACCAGCGACGGAACCGGCAGCGACAACGAGTCCACCAGGTCACCGGGCCGCGGCCCGGCCAGCAGCGCGTCGATCTGCCCGTCGACGATCTCCTGGATCCGCGGCCGCAGCGCCTCCAATCGGCGCACCGTGAACTCGCCGAGCACGGCCTTGCGTGCCGGCCCGTGCTCGGGCGCATCCATCGCGATCAGCATGCGCTCCTCGTCCGGCCGCCGGGACGCCGCCTCGCCCTCGACCAGCGCGGGGAAGTCCGGATGCTGCCGGTCGGCGCTGAACCGCCGGTCGTTCAACACGGTTCGCACGTCTTCGTGGCGGCTGACCACCCAGGCCCACCCGCCGTCGGGCAGACGAACCCGCGAGACCGGCTCGTCTTCGCGGATCTCTTCGTATGCCGGCGGCGGCGCGAACGGGCACGTACGGGCCATGGGGAACTCGTGCTTCTCGGTGGTAGTCATGACTTTCCTTCCACGAGGTCACGGACTGGCGATAGAGGCTGGACAGCGAAAAGCCATGCGTGAATGGCAGTTGGCCGATCGGTGCGACCGGGTTGGCTCTGGGACGCGGCGGACCAAGGAGGGTTCTCGTCCTCCGGAAGAGATGCCATGTCTGCAGCGCCCCACGGAGCACGCCGTCCGCGCCGAAACCGCCACCGGCCTGGGGAAAGCCCCATGCGATCCGGTCGACGGGGAGGTCGCCGATCGCGGCCAGCGGCTCGGTCCAGACGTTGCCGAAGACCAGCACCGTGGCTTGGCCGACACGCGGGGACAGGAAGGCCGTCGCCTCCGCGAGGCGGTGGTGCGGCACGCTGAGCACGATCAGGTCGAAATCGTGGTCCGGCTTGAGCGCCTCGCGGTAGCGCACCGGCCACTTCTCGACGACGTGCTGCCCCCACACCCGGCGCCGCGTATCGATCAGGTCGAGGTCCACCGCGTCTCCGTACGTCGCCGCGCGGCCCGGCCGGACGTAGAACTCGACGTCATGTCCCGCGTGGTGCAGGGCCCAGCCGTAGACGGTGGCGATCACGCCTCGGCCGAACATCAGGATCTTCACGCGGCACCTCGTGGGGTACGATCGATGTGGAGGACATCTCCACTTTCGGGTAGAATATGGAGGCCATCTCCATTTGTCAACGCGAGGTAACGCATGACCGTCGACAAGCCGCTCCGGGCCGACGCCCAGCGCAAGCGTGACGCCCTGCTCGCCACGGCCCGGGAGGTCTTCGACGCCGGTGGCTTCTTCGACCTGCGCTTTGATGATTTCGCCCGTCTGGCCGGGGTGGGCACGGGCACGCTGTATCGCCACTTCCCCACCCGGGAGGCACTGGCCGAGGCGGTCTACCACGGCGAGATCGCCGCGATGTGCGACCGTGTCCGCCAGTTGCGGGCCGCGCTGCCGGCGGCGGAGGCTTTGGCGACCTTCCTACGCGGCATGGTCGACCACATAGACGCCCACGAGGGTCTGGCCCGGACGCTGTCCACGCTCATGGCCACCCGCTCGGGTGCCCTCACCGAGGGCAGCCGGGCGCTGGAGCAGGCTGTCACCGACCTGGTGGCCGCCGCCGTGCGGGACGGCACCGTTCGCGACGACGTGAATGCCGGTGCCGTGATGATGGCGCTGCACGGCATCGGTGCGGCCCATGACCGCCCTGGTTGGCGGGCCGAGGCCGACGATGTCATCACCCTCGTGCTGGACGGGCTGCGCCGCCCGCTATGACAAGGTGCGACACGAGGTCGCAGCGCGCCGCCAGGCGCCATCACTTCCCGGGTGGGACGAAAGGATCCGCCGGCTGGCGGCGAGTTTCAGCCGCCCGACGAGGCCGCATCCGGCCTGACATCCTGGGCCGGTGCCTCGATCTCGGAAACAGGATGTCATCGACTACGTCGCCCGCCGGGTTCTTGAACTCCGCGACGGTTGTCCCCGAGTGGCGATCGACGGTCCCGATGGATCGGGGAAGACTACCTTCGCAGCGGAACTCGCCGCTGCCGTCCGCCTACTCGGCCGTCCCATCGTCCGCGTGTCGCTCGACGACTTCCACAACGTCCGTGCGGTGCGATACCGCCAAGGCCGCGAGTCCCCGCAAGGCTTCTGGCAGGACTCCTTCAACTACCAGCGGTTCCGCACCGACGTGCTGGAACCGTTCGCGCCGGGCGGCTCGCGATGCTATCGGCAGGCCGCCCACGATCTGGCCACAGACGCGGTTCTCGACCCGCCACGGCGTACTGCTGTTCCCGGGACGGTCCTGATTGTCGACGGGCTCTTCCTGCATCGCGACGAGATCGGCGACGTGTGGGATCTGTCGGTGTTCCTGGACGTCCCGTTCGACGTCACGGCCAGAAGAATGGCGTATCGCGACGGTACGAACCCCGATCCAGCGCATCCCAGCATGCGGCGATACGTCGAAGCCCAGCGGATCTACTTCGCCGCTGACTCGCCACAGCAAAGGGCCGATATCTTGATCGGGAATCAACATTTCGACGAACCTCGGATCGTCCGTGGGTGACGAAATGATTTGCCGCTGAGCGCGCGCGCACCAGTCAGTCGATGGCTGACGGGCACGAACGAGAGCAGGTGCGGTGCCCACCCGTGCCGAGATGGCGTGGCGGTGGGCCCAGATCAGCCGCCGGCATTCCTTCGCGGCGCGATGAAGACGGCCCAGGCGACAATACCCAGACTCGCACCCAGACCCGAACCTAGCGCGACACCGATACCGACGTTGTCAGAAAAAACCCCGACGACGACGCCGACGAGAGAGCCAAATGCGATCCAGATCCCGAGATTCGCCCAGATCCCGAGACCTGCGGCGGGCGGGGGCGTGTTGTTGCTTGTCATTGCATCTCTCCCAAGGACGCGGGCGGACAGGGCGGATGATGGCGTTCGCGGTGTCCGAGGCAGCCGAGTGCCCGCCGCGCCTATGCCGTGGCACGGCGGATGAGCCTGTACCCGCCGACCGCGAACGCGGCGGCCACCAGGACCGGCCAGCCGGCGAGCAGCGCCGCAGGGGGCTGGTCGAGCAACCAGCGGCCGATCGCGTGCCATTGGCGGGTCCACGTGATCAGCGCGGCGGCCAGCCCGAGCGCGGTGAAGGCCAGGGTGACGCTGGCGAGGACGCCGGTGGTGCCCCAGCGCAGGTGCACTGTGCCGAGCAGGATCCCGAGGTGGGTCACGACCAGCATGGGTACCGCGTACCCGAGCAGGAGCAGCACCGGGTTGGCGTCGTCCATGAACGGCAGGCTGAAGTAGCGCATCCCCACCCCCCAGTAGCCGGTGGCCTGTTCCACGGCGCGCAGCAGGCTGAGCACCAGCGCGTAGGCCACCGACTGGACGACCGCGAGCAGCGACCAGGCCAGGTAGAACTCCCGGCGGGTCACGCTCATGCCCAGCGCGTACGGGAAGATCTGGGTGACCGAGACGGTGGCCATCCCGATCGCGACGCCGTACACGCTGACCAGGCCGCCGGTGGTCGTCACGCCGTCGCCCGGGTCGTGGTTCGCCATGACGCTCAACAGGTGGATGCCGAACCCGACGGCCGTCATGCTCCACGTCCAGCCCAGGATCTGCGGCCAGGCCGGCATCTGGAGGCGGACCACCTGACGGATGCGGTTCATCGGGCGGCCTCCCGGTCCGCCGGCGCCGTTGTCGTCGGCGGTGCGGTCAGGCGGACCACGAGTTGCTGCAACGACAGCGGTTCCAGCTCGACGTTCAGTTCCTGCGCGAGCGCCTTCGCGTGCGGTCCGAGGCCATCGAGGATGGTCGACCGGACCAGGCCGCTCAACCGCTCGCGGTGCAACTCGGTGCGTCCGGCCGCGAACCCGTCCACGGCCTCCGCCCGTCCGGTTGCCGCCACCGCCCGTCCGCGCAGGTCGTCGGTGTCCTCGTCGAGCAGCAGCCGGCCGCGGTCGATGAGCAGCACCCGCTCGATCAGATCGCTCACCTCGTCGATGAGGTGGGTGGAGAGCACCACGGTGCGGGGATGTTCGGCGTAGTCGGCGAGCAGGCGGTCGTAGAAAAGTTGCCGGGCGGCCGGGTCGAGCCCGAGGTACGGCTCGTCGAAGAACGTCAGGGGCGCCCGCGCGGCCAGCCCGACGGTCACGCCGAGGGCCGACAGCATGCCCCGCGAGAGCCTGCGGACCAGCCGCCCGGCCGGTAGCTGGAAGTCCGCGGCGAGGCCGTGCGCGAACGTGTCGTCCCAGTTCGCAAACAGCCGGCGTGCGGTGCGAAAGACGTGGCGCACGGTGTAGACGTGGGGGTAGCGCTGGCTCTCCCGGACGAAACAGACCTTCGACAGGACGGCCGGGTTCTCCACCGGTGGCGCGTCGAAGACCGACACCTTCCCCGACGACGCGAACGCCTGACCGGTGAGGATCTGCATCAGAGTGGTCTTGCCCGCCCCGTTGCGCCCGAGCAGGCCGTAGATCGTGTGCTCGGCCAGCGCGAAGCTCACGTCGTCGAGCGCCGTGACGTCACCAAAGCGCTTGGTCACCCCGTGTGCGGTTACCACCGTCGTCATCCCAGGTCCCTCCCGACAGCCGCACCGAATGAATCGATCATCTTCATCAGCTCGTCGTGGCCGATGCCGAGCTTGCGCGCCTCGGCGAGCAGGGGTTCCACGTACTGTTCGGTGAACCGTTCCCGTCGCCGCTCGCGCAGCCTGGCCCGGGCCCCACCGGCGACGAACATGCCGATGCCGCGTCGCTTGTAGAGCGTTCCCTCCGACACCAGCTGGTTGACGCCCTTGGCCGCGGTGGCCGGGTTGATCCGGTGAAAGGCGGCAAGCTCGTTGGTGGACGGGACCTGGGCCTCCTCCACCAGCGACCCGTCGATGATCGAGTTCTCGATCAGCTCGGCGATCTGAAGGAAGATCGGTCGGTCGTCGTCCATCGTCGGCTTAGCCGCCCAACTGGTTAGCTACATGGGTAACTAACCATGCAACCGCGCGTCGCGCCTGTCAAGCCGTCCGGGTATCCCGCAACCTCAGCCGGCGGCGGCGCCGGGACCCGATTCCCGCTGCCGCCGGCCCGGCCAGGCTCGCGCAACCGCGCGGCCTATTTCGGGAAGGTTGCCTCGACGTGCCATCCGCCGTACGAGGTCGGTCCTACGAGCAACCGACCGGCCTGCTCGTGGACCCGTTCGCGCAGGCCGGTCAGTCCGCGGCCGGTACCGGACATGGCCGGCCGCTCCTGGGTCGACCGGTCGTTCTCCACGCTCACGGTCAGGTCTCGGCCGGTGCCGTTGACACGCACTCGGACGGCCGCGCCCGGAGCGTGGCGCATCGCGTTGGTCAGGCTTTCCTGGACGACGCGGAAGGCGATGTGGGCGATCGGTGCGGCCACGCCGTCACGATCGCCCTCGAACCGGCACGAGACGTCCAGACCGCTGCGCGCCGCCCGTGTCACGACCTCCTCGATGAGCGACAGGTCGGGTCCGCCGATCTCCGTTCCGCCGAGCAGTTCGATGAGCCGCTGCAGGTCTTCGCTGCCTTGGCGGGCCGATTCCGCGATGGCGGCGAAGGTCTGCTTGGCCCGGGCCGGGTCGTTGTCGACCAGCCGTTGCCCGGCCGCGGCCTGGATGATCATGACGCTGATGGCGTGCCCGACGATGTCGTGCAGCTCGGCGGCGATCCGGGCCCGCTCGTGGCGCAGGGCCAGGTCGGCGAACAGTTCCCTCTCCTCTTCCAGCTCCCGGCCGCGTTGAGCGAGTTCGTCCGCCGCCTCTCGGCGCAGCCGGAAGACTGTGCCGGCGAGGAAGCCCGGCACGCTGAACATCACCACGGCCACTGGGCTGGTAGCGAGAACCAGCCAGAAAACAACCAGGTACGCCGCCAGGCAGGCGCCGGTCACCCAGGCCGCCCGGCCGCGCCAGCCCAGGGCCGTGACCGCGGCGAGGAGGGCCATGATCACGAGCGCGAGGTCGGGGAACCAGCCGTAGTCACCAAGGCACGCTGCCGCCAGCCAGAGCCCCCCGCCCCCGACCGCGACCACGCGCGGGTGGCTCCGCCACCAGAGCAGTGCCAGGCCACTGGCCACGGCAGCGGCGACGAAGACATTGCCGAGAACGGTGGCAGGCCAGCCGTGGATCGCCGTCGGCAACGCGACGGTGGCGAGGACCAGAAGGACGATCCCCGCCTGCTCGAGTCGGCGCAAGCCCACCACCACGGATCACCCGACCACGGGAAGCTGGGCCACGGCCCGGGCGTACCCCCGGGCGACCTTCACGTCGACCGAGCCGCCGAGCAGCTTGGCGCGCTCCTTGGCCCGGGCGATCGCCGCCTTCAGGTCCCCGCCCCGCCCCACCAGACCGTTGACGCGGATCTCGAGCGCGTCGTCCTCGAATCGCACGGCGACCTCGATCGGCGCGTCGGCCCGGTCGGCGAGCACGGTGACCAGGTATTCGACGATGCGAAAGGCCGACAGTTCCACGGTGGCCGGCAGCGACCGGGAGTCGCCCGTCACGGTCAGCCGCGAGCGCGCCGACCGGTGCCGCGCAAGCAGCGCGTCGAGGTGGGCGACCGTCGGGGCCGGCGCCAGGTCGACTTCGCCGCCGCGGAGCAGCCCCACGATCTCGCGCATGTCGTCCAGCGTCTGCCGGCTGCCGGACTCGATGGCCTCCAACAGCGTTCTCGCCTGTGCCGGAGCGAGGCCGTCCGCGGACTCGGCCGCCGTGGTCAGCTGCGCGAGCCGTTCCTGAAGGAGCCCGTCGAGCTGCTGGGAGAGCCTCGCCCGGTCGTCCGCGACCGCCAGCGCGGCGCGCTCGTCGCGCAGCTGCCGCAGCTCGTCGTCCCGGATCTTGAGCTGGTGGTTCAGGGCGCTGCGGTGCCGGGCCGCCCGGCCGATCCCGAAGACGACCAGGACGATCGGCAGGGCCAGCGCCAGCACGTCCGGACCGGTTGTCGCATCGACCACCACCACGGCCACGGTCAACACGGCGCACAGCCCAACGACGAGCCAGGCTTTCGTACGCGGGTAGGCCAGTGCCCCGAGGAACGCCAGCACGAAGATCAGCGGCAGGCCGGCGCCGCAGCGGGTCACCCAACCGAACAGCAGGTCGTGAACCACCATGAGACCGACGGCGACAGCGGTGACGGCGAGGACGCTGCGCCGCCACCAGAGCACCGGAATCGTGGCGCCCACGAAAACCGGAATCATCCACAGCGAATGGGAATCGAACGGGTGGACCATCGAGCCGTCGGCGATACTCCGTGTGACCTCGGCGTCGGTGGTGGTGACGTCGAAGTACATGAGCAACGCGCCCAGCGCGGTGAGGGCTCCCGCGAGGAACCAGTCGCCGATCCTCACCCCGCGGAAGATCTCACTCATCGCCGCGCTCCTTCCCACCCGTGGACCCGCTCAGGCGGCTGCGCGCTCGTGGACCGGCGCGTCGGCGGTGAGCTGCTGCTTCCTGGTGACCCGATTCTGGACCAGAAGACCGATGCCGTAGAAGAGCGCGGCACCCGGGAGTGCGATGACGAGCCCGTCGCCCATCGGGCCGATCGAGGAGTCGTGGATGAGCACGACCACCTGAAGAACGACAATTCCGGCGACGCCGATCAGCTGGTTCCTCATGTTCCCGGCGTAACGGGCCACGGCGTACGCGAGTGCGAACGAGAGTGGGAGCGCCACACCGCAGCGGGTCAGCCAGTCGAAGGCGAGCAGGTGGACGGCCGAGGCGGCGATGGTGCAGCCGATGACCGCGAGGATGTGGCGGCGGCGCCACAGGACCGGCAGCGTCACCAGCAGGAAGACCGGCAGGATCACCCACGAATGCGTGGAGACCGGGTGGGCCAGGTCCGCGTCGTCCGGCGAGGCGATGTTCTCCCACATCAGCAACGCACCGAGCACAGTCATCAGGCCGGCCAGCACGTAGTCGAGGGGCCGGACACCCTTGAGAACTCCGTTCATCGTTCTTTCCTTTCGCCGCGGATCGCTGAGATGCCCTGACGGTAGGGTTCGGCCCGCGTAGCCTTCGTCCAGCTCAGGGAGGATGTTCCGACCCGCCATCGTCCTTAGGGATGACCCGGCGGCGACGGCGGGACCGGCAGACTGTCAGTTGTGTCCCATAAGATCCGGGTACTCGTCGCCGACGACCAGACCCTCGTCCGCACCGGTTTCCGGGTGATCCTGGAGGCCGAGGGCGACATCGAGGTCGTTGCCGAGGCCGACACCGGCACCGAGGCGATCCGCCAGGCCCAATTGACCGAGCCCGATGTGATCCTGATGGACATCCGCATGCCCGAACTCGACGGCCTGTCGGCCACCGAGGAGATCCTGCGGCACCCCAACCCGCCGACGATCGTCGTCCTCACGACCTTCGACCAGAACGAGTACGTCTACCGCGCGTTGCGCGCCGGCGCGGCCGGTTTCCTCCTGAAAGACGCACCATCGACCCGCCTGATCGCCGCCGTTCGCGCCGCGGCCACCGGCGACTCTCTCATCGAGCCGTCGATCACCCAGCGGCTGGTCGAACGCTTCGTCGAGCCCGCCCAGTCGGCCGGACCACCGCCGGCACTGGCGCCCTTGACCGGGCGTGAACTCGACGTCCTACGGCTTATCGCACGTGGTCTCTCCAACGCCGAGATCGCGGCCGAGCTGGTGGTGGCCGAGACAACGGTGAAAACCCACGTCGCGCGCATCCTCACCAAGCTCGGCCTGCGGGACCGCGTGCAAGCGGTAGTCGTCGCCTACGAGACCGGCTTCGTCAACCGCAGCCCAGGCCACTGACCAAAACGTAGCCGGCGGCAGAGCCCATGAGCGAGCCGATGTGCCGCCGGCATCCTCACATGCCGCTGACAAAGCGTGGTGCCCGCGGCCCGGGCGGACACACGCAGGCCGCCCGGCGGGCCGTCGACGCGTCGTTTCACCACCCCGTCGCGGCTTGAACCGGAACGTCCCGCACGCGGCCGCGCGGCGTCTCGCTGAGACGCCGTGTGTTCGTCATGCCGGTCCCGGGGCGGTCTCGAGCAGAGCAGGCAGCACTTGGGCGGGGGTCATGGGCAGGTTCCGGAGCCGGATTCCCGCGGCGTTGTGAACGGCGTTCGCCACTGCGGCGGCGACGCCGGTGATGCCGATTTCGCCGACACCGTGCCCGCCCATCGGTGCCATGGGGTCGGGATGGCCGAGCCAGTCGACGTCGATGTGGGGGACGTCGGCGTGTACGGGGACGTGGTAGTGCGCCAACGACGGGTTCATGATGCGTCCGGTCCGGCTGTCGACGGCGACCTCCTCGGTGAGAGCCTGGCCCAGACCCATGATGATGCCGCCGCGGAACTGGCTGGCGGCGGTGGTCGGGTTCAGCACCCGTCCGGTGTCGAAGACCCCGAGCCAACGGTCGACTCGGATCTCGCCGGTGACGTCACTGACCCGGACTTGGCAGAACTGGGCCCCGAAGGACTGCATCGAGTACTTCATCATTTCCAGTGGGAGCGACTCGGTTCCTTCGGCGGTCACTTCGTCACGGCCGGCGCCGCCAAGCAGCGTCGAGTAGGGGAGGCCGGAGCCGCCGTCGCGGCGATACAGTCCGCCGTCGCGCAGCTCGACGTCGCGGGGCCGGGCGCCGGTCAGGGCGCCGCCGCGGGGAGCGAGCTTGAGGAGGATCTCGACGAGTTGTTTGGCGGCGGCCGTGACGGAGGCGATGATCGCGGCTGTTTGCGCGGACCCGCCGGCGGGGATGCCGGCCGGCAGTGAGCTGTCACCGTATTCGAAGGTGACCGCCTCGACGGGCAGGCCGAGCCGGTCGGCCGCGTGCTGGGCCTGGACGGTGGCGGTGCCCATTCCCATCTCGTGCGCGGCGGTCCGGATGATTGCCCGCCCGTCGGCGCATACCGTGATGGTGGCTTTGCCGTTCGGCATGCGGATGTAGGGATAGTTGGCGCCGGCCACGCCGTGCCCCACCCACCATTCCCCGCGTCGTGTCGAGCGTGGTACGGGGTTGCGCTGATCCCAGCCGAACGTGTCGGCGCCGCGGGCGAATGTCTCGAGCAGGTGCCGGGCGGAGAACGGCCGGCCGGTGGCTGGGTTGCGGTCCGGTTCGATGCGGGTACGGAACACGATCGGATCGACGCCCAGCCGCTCCGCCATCTCGTCGATCGCGCATTCCAGGGCGAACGAGCCGATCGAGTCGCCCGGCGCGCGCATCGACGCGTTCGCGGGCATCTGGAGTTCCAGCACGTGCTGGTCGACCAGGAAGGAGTCGGAGGCGTACAGGTTGCGTGCGGGGAACGTGAACTGTTCGGCGAACCCGTTGTCCTGCGCCCCGATCGCCGTGGTGCCCTCGTGGCTCAGCGCCGCCAACCCGCCGGAGGCGTTGGCGGCCAGCGTGACGCGCTGCGACGACGGTGTCCGGCCGCCGGTGACCCGGAAGACCTCTTCGCGGGTGAGCGTCGCGCGGACCGGCCGGCCGAGCAGCTTGGCGGCACCGGCGCAGAGCAACTGGTGGCTCCAGACCATCTTGCTGCCGAAGGCGCCGCCGACGAACTTCGCGATCACCCGGACGTTCTCGACGGGTACGGCGAACACGTCGGCCAACGTCATCTGCGTGTGCGTGATGGCCTGCGTGGCGTCCCACACCGTGAGGTGCTCGGCGTCGTCCCAGCGGGCCACCGTGATGTGCGGTTCGATCGCGGCGTTGTAGTGCATCGCGGTCCGGTAGCCGTGATCGACGATGTGATCGGACGACTGCCGCGCTCGGTCCACGTCGCCTTTGGCGATCCGCGTCCGCTCGCCCTGTACGTTCGCGGCGCGCCGGGCACGGCCCTGCTCGGTGGTGAAATCGACGATCGGCGTGGGTCCGCTCGTGTCGTAGTGGACCCGGATCAGGTCGGCGGCGTGGCGGGCCTGCTCGGCGGTCTCGGCCACAACGACCGCGACCGGCTCGCCGTTCCATCGGATCTGGTCGTCCTGCATGACCGGCGCGCGGGTGAACGAGGCGCCCTTGAGGGTGATCAGCAGCCGCGGCGCCTTCATCGGCGGCGCGTTGTGATGGGTCATGACCAGCAGGACGCCCGGGGCGGCCTCCGCCTCGGCCACCTCGATCTCGGCGATCCGGCCGGCCGGCCTCGTCGCACAGACCAATGCGGCGTGGGTGAGGCCGGGCACGACGACGTCCTGCGTGAAAGGCGCGCGGCCGCTGACTTTGAGCGGACCGTCGCGGCGGGCCATCGCCTTTCCCTGCACCAGGTCGGTCCGGCTCAGCAGCGGGTCGGGGCGGCGGTCCGGCAGCAGCCGCGCGGCCATCTCGAACGCTCTCTGCATCAGAGTCACGGCGCCTCCTGCGGTTCTTCGGCGAGCTGGGTGAGTGCCGCCACGACCGACCGGGTGGCCAGCGGAATTTTGTAGGCGTTGTCGCGCAAGGGAACCGCGTTCCTCAGCGCTGTCCGCGCGGCCTCTTCGAACAACTCCGGGCTGACCGGTTGCCCGTCGAGCACCCGTTCGGCCTCACGCGCCCGCCACGGCTTCGCGGCGACGCCGCCGAGGGCCAGTCGCGAGCGCCGGACGACGCCGCGGTCGACGTCGAGTACAGCGGCCACCGACACCAGCGCGAACGCATAGCTGGCCCGCTCACGGACCTTGCGGTACACGCAACGGCGCCCCCACGGTGCCGGGGGCACGGAAACCGCCGTGATCAGCTCGTACGGTTCGAGGTTGGTCTCCCGTGCGGGCTCGTCACCGGGTAGCCGGTGCAGGTCGGTCAGGTCGACGACTCGTGGACCGCCGGGTCCGTGCAGATGGACGCGGGCGTCCAGGGCGGCCAGGGCCACGCACAGGTCGGACGGATGGGTGGCGACGCAGTGCGGGGAGTGGCCGAGTACTGCGTGATTGTGGGTACCCCCGTCCAGGGCGTCACAGCCGGCGCCCGGCTCACGCCGGTTGCACCGGGACGCGGTGTCATAGAAGTAGAGGCACCGTGGGCGTTGCAGGACGTTGCCACCCACCGTGGCCATGTTGCGGATCTGCCCGGTGGCCCCGTTGAGGATGGCGCGGGAGATCAACGGAAAGTCGGCGCGTACGCGAGGGTGCTCGGCGACCGCGGTGTTGGTGGCCCCGGCTCCGAGGACCAGGGTGCCGTCCGGCTCGACCTCGATCTGCCGCGTCAACGACCGTACGTCCACCAGCACTTCGGGCGTCTCCACGCCCTGGCGCATCAGATCGACGAGGTTCGTTCCGCCGGCCAGGTACCGGGCACCCGCGCCGGCGGCGAGTTCGACCGCGGCGGCCACGTCGTCTGGTCGCAGGTAGGTGAACGGCCTCACGATCGGACCCGGTCCGGCGCGGTGAAATGCTCGATGATGGCCTCGACGATCCCGTTGTAGGCACCGCAGCGGCACACGTTCCCGCTCATCCGCTCCCGCACTTCCGGCCGTGACCACTGTGGGTCTGCGGCCACCTCGTCGGCGGCCTTGCTGGGCAACCCGCGCTCCAGTTCGGCGGCCATACCGATCGCTGAGCAGATCTGCCCGGGCGTGCAATAGCCGCACTGGAACCCGTCGTGCGCGATGAACGCCTCCTGCAACGGGTGCAACCGGTCCGGTTCGCCGATCCCTTCGATGGTGGTCACCTGCGAACCGTCGACCATCACGGCGAGCGTCAGGCAGGACAGGATGCGGTTCCCGTCGACCAGCACCGTGCAGGCGCCACAGCCGCCCTGACCGCAGCCGAACTTGGCCCCGGTCAGCCCGCGATCCTCCCGGAGGAAGTCGAGCAGCGAGCGCCGCGGATCATCGACCGCAGCCTCGACCGCCTCCCCGTTCACGACGACCCGGATCTGATGGCCGCCGTTGCCCTTCATGCCCTGGCCGGTGTGCACATGGGTCGTACCTGTCATCGCGGCCCCCTCGGCTCGATGCCCGGCGTCCCCGACGCCGTCTCCCAAGACCGGCCGATCGGCCGACAGGTCTGGAAACTCGATCACGGGGATCGTGGCACGGTCGTATCGGCCGGGCATCGCACATCGGCGCAACTACTCCACGTTGCCCTTCGCCCACCAAAGGCGTCGAAGATGCTCAAGTGAACCGCGGGGCAGGCCATCGTGGTGGTGTGCTGTCCCAGACTGGGACAGCGCGTGGTCGAGCGTGATCCTCAGCGGCCGTCCTGGGCCTCGGCCAGACCCGTGTGGATCACCCACGCCGCGACGTCGACTCTGCTGTTGAGATCCAATCGTGTACGGATGCTCGTCAGATGGTGTGCCACCGTGCGCTTGCCCATGCCGACCTCGACAGCGATCTGGGCGTTGGTGAGACCGCGCGCGACCGCGAGCGCGACCTGGAGCTGGCTCGGCGTCAGAAGGTCGGCGGGGCCGGTGTCGGTCGGAAGCACGCCGCTGATCGCATGTTCCTTCAGTTGCTTGACGGTCATGGCGTGTCCCATGGCGACGGCTGCGTTGGCTTTCACCGGGCCGACGGCCCTCCGGGCTGCGCGCGTGGCGGCTGCCAGCTGGTCATCGCCGAACACATCGCTGCGGAAGCCCACCACCTCCGCCCCGGCCGACAGGCGGAGAGCACGCTCGTTCTCGCCACGCCGGGCAGCGAGGATCGCCGCGCACTTGAGCGCGCCCCCGACCGCGTTGTGATGCTCGAACTCGGAGGTGAGAATCGCGGTGACGTACCCGGCGGCCGTCGCATCCTCGCCCCGCACGATGTCGATGATCGCCGCCGTGTGCAGCAGAGTCGTGCCCCACTCGTTGGCGAACCGGGCCGCCGGCGGAAGCGCCTGGTCGGCCCGCGCCTCGTACATCGCGATGGCCTCCGAGATGACCTCGTGGGCGGCGCCGGTGTCGCCGCCGGCAACCAGCAGCCAGGCCTGGATGTTCAGAGCACGCCCGAGTGATCCGATCCGGCCCTTGGCGCGCAGCAGAGCGATCAACTCGGCGCCGACCTCTGCTCCACCGGCCGGGTCGTTGATCAGCCCTCGTGTGATCATGACGCCGCTGAGCGCCGTGGCCAGCACGTCGAGGTCGTCGAGCGTCCGCGCCAACCGGACCGCGTCGTGCGCGTGGCCGGCGGCCGTCGCGTGATCGCCGACCCGTGCCGTGTTCATCGCGAGCATCCAATGCGCCCGCGCCCGGTCCGCGGTCGACGCTTGCGGGCCATCGAGCAGTCCGAGGAGGAGCCGTTTCGTCTCGGTCATCTCCTGCTGGGTGGAGAGCAGGTGAGCGAGCAGGAGGGCGAGCTTGGGGTGGCGCTCCGGGGCCAGCACCGCCGCGACGTCGGCGGCGTATCGGATGTTGTCCCGCTCGGCGGCGATCCGGTTGATCAGGATGGTCAGCTCGTCGCCCCACGGGTGCCCGGCGAGCTGTCCCTCGTAAGCGATCAGCCAGTCGATCAGCCGCGTCTGGGTGGGCGCGAGCTCACCGGCCCGGGTGAGAGCCTCCAGACCGTACGCCCGCAGCGACTCCAGAATCCGGAAACGGCCCGCCGTCTGCGCGTCGACGACCAGCATCGACTTGCGCGTGAGGTCGGCGAGCCGCGCCCACTGCTGAGGCCGGTCGAGTTCCAGATCGCGGGTGACGGCGGCGGCGGTGTGCTGGTCGAAGCCGCCGGGCAGCACGCAGAGGCGCGCGAACACCGCCTTCGCCGTCTCGTCGAGCAGGTGGTAGCTCCATGCGATCGCTTCGCGGAGGCTGTGGTGGCGGCCGGCCGCTCCGCGGGGGGTGTCGACCAGTACGTCGAGCGGCTCCGCCAGCCGGCGCAGCAGTTGGTCCGGTGTCAGCAGGTCGCTCTGGCGGGCGGCCAGCTCAATCGCCAGCGGTAGCCCGTCGAGGCGGTCGCAGATGTCGGCGACGTCCTCGGCCGAGGCGTCGAGGTCGAAGTCGGGCCGGACGGCGCGCGCCCGGTCCGCGAACAGCCGGACCGCGTCGGCCATTCGCGCGGCCCGGCCCGCTCCGCCGGCCGGCGGGAACGGCGCCAGCGGCAGGATCGCCTCGCCCGGGGCTCGCAGCGGCTCGCGGCTTGTCGTAAGGATCCGCAGCTCCGGTGCGGCCTCGCGAAGGTCCATGGTGATGCTCGCCATGCCGGCCGACAAGTGCTCGCAGTTGTCCAGGATCAGCAGCACTGCGCCGCCCCTGGTCGCCTCCGCGACGACCTGGCGGGCGTCCTTACCCGCGCCGGTGAGTGCCGCCGCCGTGCTCACCGCCGGACCGATCAGCCATTCCCGCGACACGGATGCCAGCCGCACCCACCACACACCCCCGGGGTATCCGGCTCGGACGCGGTGAGCGATCTCCCCGGCCAGCCGGGTCTTCCCCACGCCCGCCGGCCCGACCAGGCTTACCAGCCGGTGCTGCCGCAGCAGCTCGGGCAGCGCGGCCAGCTCGCGACCGCGGCCGACGAAGCGGTCGAACACCGCAGGCACGTCACCCGGCTGCGGCCCGGCCTCACTCGGCCGAATCCCGACGCTGTCATAGGACGTCGTAATCGAGGTGCCCTTGCTGTACTGACGATGCAGGGAGGAAGCCGGGACGTCCAGCGCGTCCGCCAGCTCCCGCCAGCTCAAACCCCGAGCCCGCCCCATCGCGACGACGGACCGGAGTCCCCAGGCGGTCACTCGCTGAGCCTCGGCCAGCGCCGCGGCCAGGTCGACCGGCTCGGACGCACGCCCCGCTGCGGCCGCCACGGCCATCAGCTGCCGCAGATACGTCTCCACATCTCGGGCGGATCCGCCATCATCCTGCGGCGTCATCACACCTCACGTCGACGGTCGGGAAGCGGCGCTCAAGGGCGGCCGCGAACTGCTCGACCTCGATCGCGGAACGGCTCGGATCGCACCTTCCCGGAGGCGAACGCTCACGACGATGCTCTCCTTGTCCGCGTCAAGAGTGATCCCTTTGCCGGCCCGACGGGTGTGGCGTTGATTGATCACTCAATCATGGGAGTCGAGCGTTGTCCAGTAGGCGTTTACGAGACGCTGCGATGCGCCTCGGCTCTCGGGTCGGCGATCCTGTCCTGCCTTCGCGGAGACCGCGCAGGCGACCGGCGATCAGCCGCGGGTATCGCTGTTGCTGGGCGGCGCTCGTCACGCGCGGTTCTGCATGCCGAGCATCGACCGCAGCGCCGCATATCCGACCCGTTGGTATTCCTCGGCCTGAGCGGGGAAGGCGAGCATCGAATCCATGATCGAGTTGGCGAGACCGGCGACGAGAGGACCGATGAAGTGGATGGACTGCCCGGCCAGTGGCCCATGCCGGCTCGCTTCGAGGAAGACGGCCACTCCTGAGCCCAGGTCGTCGGCAACGCGATCGCGGGTCGGCAGAGAAGGGATGTCGCTGTTGTAGATCGAGAGCAGGGCGCGTCGTCTCACCGCGTTCTCGGTTCCCCACCGCATCCACCGGTCCCAGATCGCGCTCATGGCGTCATCGACGGACAGGTCTGCGTCGAGATCTTCCAGGACCGCTTCCCGTAGCTCGTGCTTGAGTGCGACGAACAGGGCCTCGAGCATTCCGTCCTTGGTGCCGAAATGGTGGAACACCGACCCTTGGGCGGCGCCGGCGCGCTTGGCGATGACCGCTGTACTCGCAGTGACTCCTTGCTCAGAGACAACCTCGATGGCAGCTTCCAGCAGTCGTCTGCGCATGGCGCCCAGGTCGCGGTGTGAGGAAGCGTTTGACATTCGACTCCAATGGCCATTGATTGGTCAATCAAATTCTGATAATAAACGACTAGGGTACGCTGTGATCGACTCTGGTGCGCAGCCGCTCGCGGACCCCACCAGCCCTTCCGGCCCTTGTCCGGCAGCCGGGAGTCGACCGGCGGTTCGTGGCGATCGTCGATCGAGTGCATCTCCAGGGTCAGGAACGGTCGCCGGGCCCGCGCCGCCCCGAGACTGACGCTCTCGACGGCATCGCACATAGCGCTCCACGGTGGAATATCCGTTGCCGGCAGCGCCATGAATTCTCCCTGCCATGGCTGTGCGGACCGCGAGCGGGCAATGCATCGACGAATGCGAGTGCCGCGGCGGCCGGATCAACGGTCAAGAGCGAACAGCGCCACTGCGGCGATGACTCCGACGGCCGTGCACAGTAGTCCGCTGATCAGCCATCGGCCGTTGGGTCGCACTCCGCTGATCACGGCGGCCGTCAGTCCGGCGGCGGCGGTGGTGAGGACCAGGGCCGCCACGGCCAGATCACCCAGCCACTCACCGACGCTCAGGTCGCCGTTACGTACGCCTTCGCTACCGAACACGACGAACGACAGGGCGTACAGCACAGCGACCGAGAGCCAGCCGACGTGGACCACAGCGACAACCCAGGAGGCCACCCTCAACAGGAAACGGTTCGGATGGGCGGAGGTGCTCGATGCGCTGACCATGCGAGGGAACGTAACCACGCCCGGCAAACTCGGTTGCACGGCACCCTTCTGGCCCGCCGCGAAAGCCGGCGGTGTACCAATGTGGAACGCAGATTCCTCGACGTACCCGGTCGGGGCCCTGCACGGCTGGGTAATCCTGACTCGTGGTCAAGATGCCTATAGCGCTTGGTAGTCGCGCGTCTTGTCGATGTGTACAGCAAGATGTCTCGCCAAGATCGTCGTGATGTGTCTCCGGCGGTTGCCCACTTCCTGAGAGCAATGTGCGAGGGAGATCAACTGTGGGCTGCGGACAGTCCGCCGACCTCGGCCGGGAGGCAGCCATTTTCACGATCCTGTTTGCACCACAGCCTCTGAGGTGAAGCCGGTGTCCTGCCGGCCCTGCTCGACGTAGTTGAGAGGAAACATTCCGTTATGTTTCGCAGTGCAGCTCTGGCGTCTGCTGTCGCGCTGGTGGCGGTGACCGCGGCCCCGGCCGGGGCCGCTCCCGGTGGACCGGACCCGGCCCATCCCGGAGCGGCCGGGGTGGGCGACCCGTACTACCCGCTCGATGGCAATGGCGGCTACGACGTGCGGCATTACGGTTTGGACCTGCGATATACGCCGGCCAGCGATGTGCTGGCCGGCACGGCGACGATCCTGGCCCGGGCGACGGAGCATCTGTCCGCGTTCAACCTCGACCTGCGTGGACTGACGGTGCGGTCGGTGACCGTGGACGGCCGGGCGGCGGCTTGGAGTCGTAGCGGCGGCGAGCTGACCGTCACCCCGCGCCGGGGTCTGCCGGCCGGGCGCGCCTTCACCACCAGGGTCGTTTACGACGGTGTCCCGGAGACGTTCGAGGAGGCGGACGGGGCTGTTTCCGGTGCGTTCGCCACCGCGGACGGGGTGATCATCGCGGGGCAGCCGCACTCCGCGGCGCTGTGGTATCCCGTCAACGACCACCCGGTCGAGAAGGCGGCGTACACCTTCCGGGTCACCGTGCCGCAGGGGGTGACCGCCGTCGCGAACGGGGAACTGCTCGATCAGGCCACCCGCGCGGGCTGGACCACCTGGCGCTGGGACGCCCGCGAGCCGATGGCCTCGTACCTGTCGACGCTGGCGGTGGGCAACTTCGACCTGAAGTCGTACCGCGCCGGGGGAGTCCACTACTGGGACGCGATCGACCCGTCATTGTCCCGGCGGGAAGAGCCCCGTTCCGGGCAGCAGATGGCGATCAGCCAGTCCGGCAACTCGGCGTACAAGCGGCTTGTGAGGACGATCGAGGTGCCGGCCGGCGGGGCCGCGGCCGACTTCTGGGTGGACCGCAGTACCGAGAAGGACCTCGACTTCTTCTTCGTCGAGGCGCACACCGTGGGAGCCGATGACTGGACAACCCTGCCGGACACCAACGGTCACACTGCCGAGGACGTCGGCTTCGCCTGCCAATTCCGGGATCTGCGGGCCGCGCATCCCTTCCTCAACCACTATCTGACACCGTCCGGGGACACCTGTACGCCCTCGGGAACGTCCGGCATGTGGTCGGCCGCCTCCGGCCGCAGCAACGGCTACGAACACTGGGCGGTCGATCTGGCCCGGTTCGCCGGCAAGAAGGTGGAACTCGCGCTGACCTATGCCGCCGACCGCCGCGGCGCCCTGCGCGGTGTCGTGGTCGACGACATCACGGTGAGCACCGGAGCCGGGAGCACGTCGTTCGAGGCGGACGGCGACCCGATGGACGGCTGGATGGCGACGGACGCGCCCGCGGGTAGCCCGGCCAATCCGAACACGTGGATCGCCGGTACGGTCGGCGACCTGCCGGCCACCGAGGGCGCGAACGTGGCCGCGGCTTTCGCCCGCCAGCCTGAGATCATCCGGTTCCTGTCCGGTGTGTTCGGTCCGTACCCGTTCTCCACCGGCGGTGGCATCGTCGACAACCAGGATCTGAACTTCGCTCTGGAGACGCAGACCCGGCCGGTGTACCCGCCGATCATCTTCACCAGCCCGGAGCCGGAGTTCGGTCCGCAGGGCACCAGCATCGTGGCGCACGAGCTGGCCCACCAGTGGACCGGCAACAGTCTGGCGTTGCAGCGCTGGCGCGACATCTGGCTCAACGAAGGTTTCGCCGACTACGCCATGTGGCTGTGGAGCGAGCACGAGGGGCGAGCCACCGCCCAGCAGACCTTCGACGGGCTCTACGACGGCATCCCGGCGGACTCCGACTTCTGGACAGTTGTCGTCGGTGACCCCGGCCCGGACAACCTGTTCGCCGGCCCGATCTACGACCGCGGCGCGATGACGCTGCACGCCCTGCGGCGCACCGTCGGCGACAAGGCGTTCTTCCGCATCCTGCGCACCTGGGCAACCTCCCGGGCCGGCGGCAACGTCGACACCGAGCAGTTCATCGAGCTCGCCGAGAAGACCTCCGGCCGGCAGCTCGACGACTTCTTCACGGCATGGCTGTACACCGCGGCCAAACCACCCGCGCCGCCCGCCGCCACCGCGGCCAGGCCGCAGCCCGCGGCGGCCTCGACGCATCACCCCTACCGCGACGGCCTGGATAGCGCGGGGCTACTCCAGCCGCCACGCCGCCACCAGTGACGAAGGGATCGGAAACGACAATGTCAACGGTCCTGATCACCGGTGCTAATCGCGGTATCGGATACGAGACAGCCAGGGCGCTGATCGCCGGGGGCGACAACGTCTGGCTCGGGTGCCGCGACGAGGAAGGCGGCAAGCGTGCCGCAGCCGAGCTTGGCGGAACTTTTGTGCGGCTCGACGTCACCGACGACGCCTCCGTCGCAGCCGCCGCGGCCACGGTCGGACAGCTCGACGTCCTCGTCAACAACGCGGGGGTGCTCGAAGCGCCGACCCCGATCGGGCAGCTCACCGCCGCACTCGTGCAAGGAGTCTTCGACACCAACGTCCTGGGGACCATACGAGTCAGCACGGCCTTCCTGCCGGCGCTGTCCACGTCGACGCAACCCAGGATCGTCAACGTGACCAGCAGCATCGGCTCGCTGACCAAGTCGGCCGATCCGGCGGACGAGTTCAACGCCTACCCGGCGGACGTGTATCGCGCTTCCAAGGCCGCCCTCAACATGTTCACCGTTCAGTACGCCAAGGCCTACCCCGCCATCCGGATCAACTGCGTTGATCCCGGCCTGACCCGCACGGACATGATGGGCCGAGCGGTCGGCCAGCCGATCCCGGCCGCGGCAGCGGTGATCGCGCGCGTGGCCGGCCTCGGGCGGGAAGGTCCCAGCGGTCAGTTCATCGGCCCCGACGGAAACGTCGCCTGGTGACCGGGCCTCAGAGCGCGTTGGCCTGACGAGCCAGGGCGGGCGGCGCCGCACGGCGCCTCGGAAGCTGCGGGATTTCGTCACCCGGCCCATGAACTGAGCTAATGGCAGGGACAGGAAGCATGGCAGCGGAAAAGCTGGATTTCGAGACTCAGGTCTTCGTGAAGGAACACATCAGCCGCTTTCCCCGAGATATCGGCGTGTGCCCAAAATCCGAGTGGTCAACGGCCGCACCCGCGACGATCACGGCACGAGTTCATCCGGACGGTCCGCGGTGAAACGTTCGCTCGTCATGGGGGCGATCATCGTAGGAGTAGGGGTCGTACTCCTGGGCGCGGCCGTGAACATGGTTTGGCAAGGTCAGGGGTATCCCGATTATGCCGAGGCGACCGGCACGGTGACAGAAGGAACGACACAGTCGCTTTCCGCAAGATTCCGCACCTATCATGTCTCTTTCCGTACACCGGACAACGAACTCTACGAATTCACTGAACGCATCCGGGGAGCCCCCGCAGTTCACGCAGGCGCCGAGGTCGTCGTCAAGTACGACCCGGACGAGCCGACTCGCGCCACGATTCCTCATGAACCTCTGTGGACTGCGATCTTGATGTGTGCAGGTATAGGTGTGTTCATGCTTTGCGTAGGATTTTTGGCGATCATTCACACGGGTCGGCGTATACGCAACGGCGCTCGATAGTCTCGAACGACGTTCTCCTAGCCGATAAGGCGCCCCAAAGCCATCAGACGACTGACTAGCCTGGTGCCCGTCGGGTGAACGCCGGGCGCGGGTTGCGCGAGGTCAGCCACCAGTAGCGCATGGTGGCGGCAGGCCATGGGTTGGTGACCCGGCCGGTAGGGGTCTTGTACCAGCTCAAGCACCCCGCCGACCAGACCGTCCGGCGCATCCGGCGGGCCAGCCAGCGGCCGTAGCCGGCCATTGCCGCCTCGGTCACCTCGACCGCGCCGGGCAGCAGGCTCAAGCACTTCATGATGTACCTGACCTGGCATTCGATCATGAAGACGTTGGAGTTGTGGCCCAGGATGGTGTTCGGCCCGTGCACCAGGAAGAAGTTCGGGAAGCCGGGCACAGCCATGCCGTAGTAGGCGTCGGCCCCGTCCGACCACTGGTCGTCCAGGCTACGTCCGCCGCGGCCCACGACCTTCATGGGTACGAGGAACTCGGTCGCCCGGAAGCCGGTGGCGTAGACGATCACGTCCGCGCGCCGCTGCTCACCGGTGCCGGTGCGCAGCCCGCTCGGCGTGATCCGCTCGATGCCGTCGGTCACCAGGTCGACGTTGGGCCGGGTCAACGACGGGTAGAAGCCGTTGTCGATGACGATCCGCTTGCATCCGATCGGGTAGTCCGGCACCAACCGGCGGCGGAGCTCGGCCTGCGGGACCTGGCGGCGCAGATGCGCGAGCGCCGCCCACCGCGCGGGCCGGAACGACCATCCCCGGCTGATGACCGGCGACAGCGCCAGGTCCGCCGCGAGATAGGTGCCGGCGCGGACGACGTCGTGCAGGGCGGGGACACGACCCAGCGCCCAACGGGTGACCTGGCCGAACTCCGCCTTCGGCTTCGGGATCACCCAGTTCGGGGTCCGCTGGTAGACGTCGACGTGCCTGGCCCGCTCCGCCACGATGGGCAGCAGTTGGGCCGCGCTGGAGCCCGTGCCGATCACCGCGACGTCCTTGCCGGTGAGCTCCAGCCCGTGGTCCCACCCGGTCGTGTGGAAGGCGCGGCCGGCAAAGCTGTCCTGCCCGGCGATGACCGGGACGTGCGGCCGGTGCAACTGGCCGACCGCGGAGATGACGACGTCGAAGACCATCCGCTCACCAGCGGCGGTCGTGAGCGTCCACGAGGCGGTCTCCTGGGCGTACTCGGCCGCCACGATCTCCGTGCTCGTACGCAGGTGCCCGCGCAACCCGTACTTGTCCGCCACACCGCGCAGGTAGTCCAGGATCTGCGGCTGCCCCGGGAACCGCACGTTCCGGCTGCGGTACTTCTCGAACGAGTACGAGTACAAGTGGGAGGGCACGTCGCAGCCGCAGCCCGGGTAGGTGTTGTCGCGCCAGATGCCGCCCACCTCGCCGGCTTTCTCGAAGACCACGAACGACGTACAGCCCGCGTCGCGCAGGGCGACCGCCATGCACAGTCCACCGAACCCCGCGCCGATAACGGCGACCCGGGCGTCGTCGGGGATCGCCGTCACCGGCCCACCGCCATCAGCCGCTCGCCCTTGCGGAACGAAAGCGACTCGATCGGCTTGCCGTCCGTCAGCTGCGCGCCGGCGACCACGAAGACCGGCGTCCCGCCGCTGACGCCGGGCACGGAAGCCAGAAGGTGGAGAGGATCCATGCGACAAACCCTAAGAGCCGGGTGGTGGCGCTCACGGCCACATTGCCCTGCCGTACCGGCAACCTTGCACCGGGCGAAGCCGGCTACCACGGAAGGGCAGCGCTGTTGCCCTGTCGCAACCGCAGCCGCCTGGTGCTGTGGCGGGACACGCCGAACCACTTCGCGGTACTGGGTAAGGTCGGGGCACTTCAGCTGCCGCGTGGTGTCAGACTTGCGGGCGTCTCAGGCTCGGGATCACTGGTTCTCGATGGGCCAGGAACGAGACCGGCGAAGGCCCGATGCGAAGGAGTGCGGTCATGACGAACCCGCTGGGAGTACGGCCCCCGAGCGCCGCATGCTCAGGGCGTACCGGCGCCTCCGCCTGATCCGCTGATGGACTCGACGGATCTGACCTGGCTCGACGCCACCGAGCTGGCGCGCCTGATCGCGGTCGGCGAGGTGACTGCGGTCGAGGTGATCCAGGCGCACCTGGATCGGATCGAAGTCGTGGGTGACCGCGTCAACGCGTTCGTCACCGTTCTCGGCGAGCAAGCCCTCGCGGCTGCCGCGCGGCGGCCACGGGGCCGGCTGGGTGGGGTTCCCTTCACGGTGAAGGATTCCTTCGATACGGCTGATGTACGGACCACCCGTGGTTCGCGCATCTTCTCGCAGTACGTGCCGGCTGCCGATGCCACTGCGGTGGCCAGGATCCGAGCGGCGGGCGGTGTATTGCTGGCCAAGACGAATCTGCCGGAGATGTCGTACTGGACGGAGACCGACAATCTGGTAGCCGGACGTTCCCTCAATCCCTATGACCCGGGGCGAACCCCGGGCGGGTCGAGCGGAGGCGAATCGGCGGCGATCGCGGCCGGCCTGTCACCGCTCGGTCTAGGCAGCGATGTCGCGATCTCGGTGCGCGGCCCGGCGCACGACACCGGTATCGCGGCGATCAAGCCGACCCACGGACGGGTGCCGTGCACGGGTCACTTCCCGCCCGTACTTCAGCGATGGTGGCACGTGGGGCCGATGGCCCGCAGCGTACGGGATCTGCGTCTGGCGTTGTCCTGCTTGAGCGGGCCGGACGGCCACGATCCGTACGCCTCGGTGCCGCCGGCCGGCCGACCTGGCCCGATCTCGCGTATCGGCTGGAACATCGATGCGTTCGGACCGATTCATCCCGACGTACAGGCGACCGTCACCGCGGCCGCCGCCGCGGCTGCCGATCTCGGTCTGCGCGTCGAGCCCGCCGCCCTTCCTTGGCTGGCGCAGAACGACTGCACGCGGCTCTCGAGGATCTTGTTCACCGCCGAGATCGTCCCGTACCTGAGATCCATCACCGCGGGAAGGGAATCGGAGCTCCACGCCGTCACCGCGCAGACGATCGCCGTCGGCGACGTCGCCGACGGCGATCGCCTCGCGGCCGAGCACGAGCGCGACCTGCTGCGGGACGCTCTGGACCGTTGGTTCTCGGCGTACGACCTCTTGATCTGCCCGGTCGCCCCGTTCCCCGCGCCACGGCACGCTCAAGCTCGCCAGCAGATCGGAGAGACACTGGTGCCCGCCCGGGCGGTGATGCGGGCAACGGTGCCGTTCAACCTGACCGGACAGCCCGCCGTGTCCTTGCCGTTCGGCACCAGCGCCGACGGACTGCCGATCGGCGTGCAATTGGTCGGGCGGCGCGGCGAGGACGAGGCCGTCCTCGCTCTGGCCGGACGGTTGGAGTCGGTCAGTCCCGTCCACGGTCGGCGGCCTCCCTTCTGAGCAGCGCCGCAGCGGACGAGGCCGAGGTTCAAGACCGTGGCGACGTCCGGACGCGTTCAGGCTCTTGGTCTTCGCCTCGTCGGAGGGTTGCGGGGCAGTCGGTGAGACCAGCGGCGGGTTGGCTGCATGCGGCCGGGCGCTGCCGCGTCGGCGGGCGAGGATCCCGTCGTCGCCCTGGCGGTGATCGCGGCTCGCGGCCAATGAGGCCGGCCCGGATGGTTGCCGTCAGCGGCCGCCCACGAAGGTGTCTGCTGGGACGAAGATCCGGTGACCGGTGGGTGGGAAGGTGAGCCAGGCGCCTTCCGGGGTCCATTCGACCGTCATGTCCGAGGGGTCCATTCCGGTAGCGTCCAGCCGTAGGTGGTGGCCGTAGTCACCGCCCGGGTCGCGGCCGAGGTAGATCTCGTAGTGGTTCGGCGCGAAGTCGATGGTGTCCGTCAGGCCGAGAACAGCGATCGGCGCTCTCACCCGTTTGAGGACCGCAGTGTGGGTGGAGCCGTCGGCATATGTCACCGACGGCGGCTGGGTGAACGTCTTGATTGTGCTGATTCGGGGCCAACAGAGGAATATCCCGAGCGCAATCACGGCCCCAGCCACGGCGAAAGCCACGAGGCGGCTGGTCCGCCGCCGGCCGTCCGGGGTGGGCGGGGCGGTCGGCGCTGCCATCTCGGTCATTCGGCAAGTGTCACAGCGGGAGTCAACGTCAACGTCGCGGCCTGACCTTCCATCGGTCTCCGCCGCGGGTCAGGGCGCGTTGCCCGCGCACCGCGGTCAGTCCGGAACCACCAAACCGGCACTGGCACACTCTGTGACACTTCGCCTCCCGAGCGCCTCGCTATGTCGGGGCGACCTTCACCTGGACGCCGGTTCGCCGCGCCTCGGCGAGGTCCCCGTATGAGATCACGATGTCGAACGGCCGGAACGCTCCATCCGCTCCATCCGCGTGCAGCGTCGTCGATCACCGACCATTCCGGCATTCTCTTCTGCCGCCGAGCGCGTGCGCAGGTTGCGAACGTAGCGTGAAGACATAGCGGCGCTTGCGGCCTTGGGCGATCAGAGCTGGAGCCGCCCAGCTGGGCTCATCCTCCGAGCCGATTGCGTGGGACTCGAACCCCGGCGGAGACGCGTACCGCCTCACCAGGTTTCAGGAGCGGCGCGCGTGCCGCAGCGCGGCCACGCCGATGCCGGCGGCCAGGAGGCCGGCGGTGACCTCGCCCAGCACGTAGTACTGGACGTCGAGGGTGATGCCGTGGAGTCCCTCGATGGTCATGGCGAGCCCGCCGAGGCCGAACAGTATCGCGAACACCAGGCTCGTGGCGCGGCGCGGCGGTGTCCACGGCGGGGTGCCGAGGTCGCCCAGGCGCCGGGCGAACAGCAACGCGAGCAGCAGGAGCAGCCCGGCGCCGCCGGCGAGCAGGTACGGGAAGTCGTTGTCGGCGTAGGGGACCAGCGCGACCTCCTGCTGGTAGGCCCCCAGGCATTCGTCCAGGTTCAGCCACCTGGCCGAGGGATCGCACATCATGGTCGAGCCGAACCGGTCGGTCGCGATGAGCAGGCGGGTCCACGGCCAGCTCAGCAGCCAGGTCAGGGCGCCGCTGAGGCCGTACCAGGTCAGGAAGGTGCCGGTGAACGCCCAGGCCCCGACGAGCAGCGGACGCAGGTCGAGGCGGACCACGATTCTGGTTGTCGGCAGCCGGCGGACGACGACGGCCGGCGCGCCGAAACGGTTGATCGCGTCGCGTTCGGCGGCTTCGGCGTCGAGACCGCGGGCGCGGCCCTCGGCGACCGCCTCGGTGAGGTGGTCCTCGGTCTCGGCCAGCAGCCGCCGGCCCTCGGCGCCGGTTCCGGCCAGCAGCTCGAACATCTCGTCGAGGTAGGTGTCGACGAGCCCCTGGCCCCGGTCGTGGGGGAGCGCGGCGGTCACGCGTGGCCGCCGGCGGTCATCGGGCCGATCACCGACTGGACGCCGACCACGAAGCCGCGCCACTCCTGTTTCTTGGCGGCGCGGGCGCGGCGGCCCTCGTCGGTGAGGTGGTAGACGCGGCGCCGGCGGGGTGCGGCCTCGTCCCAGTGACTGGCCACCAGGCCGGCGCGCTCCAGGCGTTGCAAGGCCGGATAGACCGTGCCCTCGGGCAGGTCGAAGGCGCCCTCCGAGCGGTCGCGCAGGGCGCTGATCACGGCGTAACCATGCACCGGGCCGGCGTCGTTCAACACCGACAGCAGCAGGAGGTCGAGATGACCACGGATGTCCACGCCCAGGAACACTAGGCATAGGCATGCTAGGCGTCAAGAAGATCGATCGAATTGGGCCTTTCCGGTTAGGACGGTCGGCTATGTGACGCCCGGTTATCAAACTGTTACATGTTGAACTCTTGCCCGACACAGAGGCCGCGGCTGAAGTTTGTACAGGCAATAAACAAATCTCGATGTCGAGACACGGGACGCCTCCCGACGGGCTGGCCCGAGCGACCGATGGTCCACCCCGGACGAGGAGATCACGTGTCCCGCCACCCTGCGCGCGGCCTGTTCACGGCTGCCCTGCTGTCGTTATCCCTGCTGGCGACCGTCCTCATCGGCGGGCCCGGCGTCCGGCCGGCGGCGGCTCAGGCGCCCGCCGCCGCGGACCCCTACTCCGTCCTCGTCTTCTCCAAGACCGCCGCCTTCCGGCACGACGCGATCCCGGCCGGGATCGCCGCCATCCGGCAGCTCGGCGCGGCCAACGGGTTCACCGTCGACGCCACCGAGGACGGTGCCGCGTTCACCGACGCCAACCTGGCCAAGTACCGGGCGGTCATCTGGCTCTCCACCACGGGGGACGTCCTCGACGCCGGCCAGCAGGCCGCCTTCGAGCGCTACATCAAGGCCGGCGGCGGGTACGCCGGGATCCACGCCGCCTCGGACACCGAGTACAGCTGGCCCTGGTACGGCAAGCTGGTCGGCGCCTACTTCGCCAGCCACCCGGCCAACCAGCAGGCCACGGTCAAGGTCGAGGACCCGGCCCACCCGTCCACGGCCGAGCTGCCGGAACGCTGGTCGCGCTTCGACGAGTGGTACAACTTCCAGACCAACCCGCGCGCCGACGTGCACGTGCTGGCCAGCCTGGACGAGACCAGCTACACCCCGGGCGCCGGCGCGATGGGCGCCGACCACCCGACCGCCTGGTGCCAGGACTACGACGGGGGACGGGCCTGGTACACCGGCGGCGGGCACACGAGTGAGTCGTACGCCGACCCGCAGTTCCTCGCCCACCTGCTCGGCGGCATCCAGACCGCGGCCGGGGTGCTGGACGCCGACTGCGGCGCCTCGCTGACCGCGAGCTTCGAGAAGGTCAGCCTGGACGCCAACACCAGCAACCCGATGGAGCTGGACATCGCCGGGGACGGCCGGGTGTTCTATGTGGAGCGCGACGGGCGGGTGCAGATAGTCAAACCCGACACCGGGCGTACGGTGACCGCCATTGATCTCGATGTCTTCACCGGCAACGAGGACGGCCTGATCGGCCTCCGGCTCGACCCCGGCTTCGACGAGAACGGCTGGGTCTACCTCTACTACGCCCGCAACGACGGGGTGGCGCGCAACCTGCTGTCCCGGTTCACCGTCACCGGCGACACCATCGACCTGACCAGCGAGAAGGTTGTCCTCCAGGTCACCACCCAGCGCAACACCTGCTGCCACGCCGGCGGCAGCATGACCTTCGACCGCGACGGCAACCTCTATCTCGCCACCGGTGACAACACCAACCCGTTCGAGTCGGACGCCTTCACCCCGATCGACGAGCGGGCCGGGCGGCAGGACTACGACGCCCAGCGGACCGCGGGCAACACCAACGACCTGCGTGGCAAGGTGCTGCGGATCCACCCGGAGGCCGACGGGACCTACACCGTGCCGGCCGGCAACCTCTTCGCGGCGGGCACCGCGCGTACCCGCCCGGAGATCTTCGCGATGGGCTTCCGCAACCCGTTCCGGATCGGCACCGACCCGGCCACCGGCACCCTCTACGTCGGCGACTACGGACCGGACGCGGGCGCGGCCAACCCCAACCGCGGACCCGAGGGGACGGTGGAATGGAACATCGTCGGGGCGGGCAACTACGGCTGGCCGTACTGCACCGGCGCCGGCTACGCGTACAACGACTACCAGTTCCCGTCCGGCCCGAGCGGGGCGAAGTTCGACTGCGCCGCGCCGGTGAACAACTCGCCCAACAACACCGGTCTGACCGCGCTGCCGCCGGTGGTCAGCGCCACCGTGGACTACGACTACAGCGGCAACCCGCGCTTCCCCGAGATCGGCGGCGGCGGCGCCCCGATGGGCGGCCCGGTCTACCGCTACGACGCCGCGCTGAACTCCGCGCGCAAGTGGCCGGCCTACTTCGACGGCAAGGCGATGTTCGGCGAGTGGAACCAGTCGAAGATGTACTCGATGCAGGTCACCGCCGACGGCCGGTCCCTGGTCGACATCAACCAGATGCTGACCGGGATGAGCTTCAACCGTCCGATGGACTTCGAGTTCGGTCCGGACGGCGCGCTCTACATGATCGAGTGGGGCACCGGCTTCGGCGGGAACAACGACGACTCCGGGGTCTACCGGATCGACTACATCGCCGGTGACCGCGCGCCGATCGCGGCGGCGAGCGCCACACCGACCTCCGGGCCGGCGCCGTTGACCGCCCGGTTCTCCAGCGCCGGATCCCGCGACCCGGACGGCGGCGCGCTGACCTACGCCTGGACCTTCGGTGACGGCGGCACGTCGGACGAGGCCAACCCGAGCCACACATACACCACGGCCGGCAACTACACCGCGCAGCTCACCGTGACCAACCCCAAGGGGCGCACCGCGGTGGCCAACGTTCCGGTGACGGTCGGCAACACCGCGCCGACGGTGACCATCGAGTTCCCGCCCGCCGGTGGCTTCTTCGAATGGGGCGACCAGATCAAGTACACGGTCAAGGTGAACGACCCGGAAGACGGCGAGATCCACTGCGACCGGGTACGCCTGCAGGTGCTGCTCGGCCATGACGAGCACGCCCACCCGCTGGAGCAGCACACCGGCTGCACCGGCACCGTACAGACCGCCCTCGCCTCCGGGCACGGCGCCGAGGCGAACGTCTTCGCCCTCTTCGAGGCGACCTACACCGACAACGGCGGGGCCGGCGGCGCCGAGCCGCTCACCGGGCGCGCGATCGAGAAGCTGCAACCCAAGCGGAAGCAGGCCGAGTACTTCACCGGCACCGGCCGGGTGGCCGGCGCCACCGGCGGCGGCGACCCGGGTGTGCAGCGCGAGACCACCAGCGACCCGGTCGGCGGCGGCCAGAACATCGGCTTCATCGAGGACGGGGACTGGTGGTCGCTCGACCCGGCCAGCCTGACCGGCATCGAGTCGATCCGCTTCCGGGTCGCCTCGGACGTCGCCGGCGGGCGGATCGAGATCCACGCCAACGCCGCTGACGGGCCCCTGGTCGCCACGGCCACCGTGCCCGGCACCGGCGGCTGGCAGAACTGGGCCGACGTCACCACCCCGGTTCCCGCCTCCGGCGCGACGTCGCTGTTCTTCGTCGTCCGCGACCCGGCCGGCGGGGCGGGTTCGCTGATCAACGTCAACTGGATGGACTTCCTCGGCAAGGGCGTCACCGACAACGCGCCGCCGAAGGTCAGCGCCGTCGCCACCCCGACCACCGGCACGGCGCCGCTCGCCGTCGCGTTCGACGGCACGGCCACCGACGACGAGGGCGACACCCCGCTGACGTACGCCTGGGACTTCGGCGACGGCGGCACGGCGGACACCCTGGACGCCACCCACACCTACCGGGTGCCCGGCAACATCACCGCGACGCTGACGGTGACCGACAGCCGGGGCGCCAAGGCGTACACGAACGTGCCCATCAAGGTGGACGCGCCGAACAACGCCTGCCTCGGCGCGCGCTCGGACGACTTCCTCGGCACCGCGCTGGACCGGGACCGGTGGTCGGTGGTCCGGGAGAACCAGACGTTCTCGGTCTCCGGCGGGGCGCTGCGGCTGCCCACGGCCGTGGGTGACCTCTACGGCGCCCGCAACGACGCCACCAACCTGGTCGTGCGGCCCGCGCCCGGCGGGGCCTGGCAGGCCACCACGAGGATCACCGTCCCGGTGACCGCGAACTACCAGCAGGCCGGCCTGATCGTCTACGGCGACGACGAGAACTACGCCAAGCTCGACCTGCTCTTCAACGGCGCGCGGACGGCCGAGTTCATCCGGGAGACCGCCGGGACGCCCCGCAACGAGGGCGGCGACAGCACCCCGGCGCCCGCCGGTGACGTGATCCACCTGCGGGTGACCAGCGACGGGACCAACCTGACGGCGGAGGCTTCGGCCGACGGCCAGACCTTCACCCCGGTCGGCCGGGCGGCCGCGCTGGCCGGCATCACCAACCCGCGCGTCGGGCTCTTCGCCCTCAACGGCGGCACCGAGGCGCCGGTCGTGGACGCGGTCTTCGACTGGTTCCACCTCACCCCGGACGCCCCGGCGGAACCGGTCGTGCCGTCGGACGAGTTCACCGGCGCCACGCTCGACAAGTGCCGGTGGGACGCGATCGTCCGGGAGGACCCGGCGACCTACCGGGTCACCGACGGGGCGTTGCGGATCGACGTGCCCAACGGCGACATCTACGGCACCGGCAACACCGGGCCGGCCAACTTCATCCTGCAGGGCGCGCCGGCCGGCGACTGGACCGTGCAGACGAAGGTCGACGGCAGCCTGCTGAACGAGCAGTACCAGCAGGCCGGGCTGCTCGTGTACGGCGACGACGACAACTACATCAAGCTCGACCTCGTCGCCGACAACACGGCGGGGCAGCCGGTCAGCCGGCGGCTCGAGTTCCGCAGCGAGATCGGCGGGGCCGTGCAGGACCCGCAACCGCAGGCCGGCAACCTGACCTCGGCGGTGTGGCACCTGAAACTGGTCAAGGCCGGCACCACCTACACCGCCGCCTACTCGGCCGACGGCACCGAGTGGACGTCGCTCGGGTCGCTGACCAACGCCGCGGTGGGAGCGGCGCCGAAGACCGGCCTGTTCACCCTCGGCGCGGCCCAGACCGCCTCGAAGACGGCGGCGTTCGACTACTTCCGGCTCACCTCCGGGAACGCCGACACCACCGCCCCGGTGACCAGCGCCGCGGTGTCCGGGACGCCGGTCGGCGGCTGGCACACCGGGCCGGTCACGGTCACGCTGACCGCCACGGACGCCGGCGGTGTCGCGGGCACCGAATACCAGCTGGACGGCGCGACCGCCTGGACCGCGTACACCGCTCCGATCGCGGTCAGCGGCGACGGGACGCACGAGGTGCGGTTCCGCTCGACCGACGAGGCCGGGAACGTCGAGGCGGCCAAGTCGGTCGCGGTGCGGATCGACGGGACGGCGCCGGTCACCACGGCCCAGTTCGCGCCGGCCAACGACAACGGCTGGCACAACGGCGCCGTCCCGATCACGCTGACCGCGGCCGACGCCGGGTCCGGGGTCGGCAAGCTGGAGTGGTCGCTGGACGGTGGCGGCTGGACGGCGTACACCGCGCCGGTCGACGTGGCCGGGGACGGGCAGCACGAGCTGCTCTACCGGGCCACGGACAAGGCCGGAAACGCCGAGACCCTCAAGTCGGCGATCGTACGGATCGACGGCGCCAAGCCGACCCTGCTGGTCTCCGGGGTGGCCGACGGCCAGCTCTACGGCGACAGCCAGGACGTCCGGATCTCGTGGCAGGCGGTCGATCCGGCCTCCGGCATCGCGACCACCTCGGCCACGCTGGACGGACGGGCGTACACCAACGGCGCTCTTCTGGCCCTGTACGAGCTGCCACTCGGCCTGCACGAGCTGACCGCGACCGCCACCGACAAGGCGGGCAACGTCACCGCGACGACGGTCAGGTTCTTCAACGCCACCTCGTTCCGCGACATGCAGAACCTGCTCGACCGGTTCAAGGCGACCGGCCGGCTCTCCACCAAGGCGCACAAGCAGCTGTCCACCAAGCTGGACGCGGTCCGCGCCTCGGAGGCGGCCGGCAACGACAAGCGGGCGGTGCAGCAGCTGACCGCGTTCAAGGCCCTGGCCGGCGACGCCGCCCTGGTCACCGACGCCGACGTCCGCGCCACCCTGGCCCGCGACGCCGACGCGATGATCGCCCGGCTCGGCGGCACGGCCAAGGTCGCCGGTCGGCTCGCCGGGGACCCGACCCGGGTCAAGCCACGTGGGTAGACGCCTGGCGGCGGCGGTCCTGGCCGGCCTGCTCCTGGCGATCCTGCCGGTCGCGGGCCCGGCCCGGGCCCACGACGGAAAGCTCAAGCTGGAGGTGGCCGGCGACGGCGCCACCGGCGTCACCGTCCAGGCCGTCCACGCCGACGGCCACCGCCTGGACACCGTGGTCCGGCTGGTCCTCAGCGCCACCGCCGAGGGCGGCCGGACCGTCGGCCCGGTCCAGCTCGCCCCGTCCGGCGAGGGGCAGGGTTTCTATTCCAGCGGCCCGATCCTGGCCCCGGGGACGTGGAAGGTGACCGTCCAGGCCCCGGCCCCGAACACCACCAAGGTGACCGTCGAGGTGCGGGCCCGGGCGGCGCAGACCGCCCCGGCATCGGTGGCTCAGGACCGGGCTGAGCCCTCGTCGCGGTGGCCGCTCGCGCTCGGCGTCCTCGCCGCGGTGGCGGTCGTCGCCCTGCTGCTGCTGGCGGTGATCCGCCGGCGCGCGCCGGTCGGCTGAGGTTCAGCTGTCCGGGGAAGACTTCCGGGTACGGATGTCCCCATCGGACGCTCGGATGGTGGCCGGCGTCGATCAGGGCGGGAGACTTCGCGGGTGGGTGATGGGTGAGGATCGCCATTGTCGGGGCCGGGATCACCGGGCTCAGCGCGGCGTGGATGCTGGACGGGTCCGGGCACGAGGTGGTCCTCTTCGAGGCGGGTGAGGTCGCCGGGGGACACGCGCACACGCTGACCGTCCGGCCGGCGACTTCCGGGCGGCGCTGACCACGATCCCGGCCGGCGCCGAGCTCTACGAGGCCTGGGTGCGCCCACGCGCCCGGCGGCGACCTCACCCGCGCCGGCGTCGTGGTCACCTCGACCGAGTTCATCGCGTCGGAGTTCGGCGACCGCGTCCTGCACTTCCACCACCGGAGATGGGGAGTGGACTGACCTGTGTGCCGCGAAACTCGATGGCTCCGGCGACCCGGCCCCTGCGATGATCCATCGCAGGGGCCGTTAGCTCAACTGGCAGAGCATTCGACTGTGTAGCGCGTCCGCTTTCCGCCTCGGTGGTCATGGGAGCGCTTCCTTCTCACTCTTTTAATCGGAAGGTTCGGGGTTCGAGTCCCCGGCGGCCCACACCATCTGTCCACGACGACGTCCGGCGGAACGGAGGTTCACATGCTGGAGAAGTTGATCATTCAGAAGACGCTGCGCGTGCCGGCGAGTGTGGGCGCGTCCGGCGACGGCGCGGCGGTGGCCCGGCAGCTGGACGCGGCGCTGCTCGACGCCGGGTTCTCGGCCTCGCGGCCGCTGCTCGAGCACGTCGGCGGGCTGGCGCCGGGACCGGCGATGGATCTCGCCGCCACGGTCGTGTCCGCGGTGCGCGAGCTGGTCGGCGACCACGTGCGACACAACGCCTACTTCATCGGCTTCCCGCACGACGTGCCCGACACCGTGGAGTTCTGGGTGGAGCGGCTGCGGGCGGCGGTGCCGGCCGGCGGCGACCCGGCAACCGACGCGGAGCTGCGCGACGCGCTCGCCGCGGGTGGCGTGAACCTGCTCGACCTGCCGGGGTACGGCGCCTATCAGCACACGTACGCCGAGCTGCTGGCCGTCCACGACGCCCTGGTCGCCTCGGCCGGTGACCGGCTGACGCTGCTGCGTCTCGGCGAGAGCGCCGAGGCGGAGGCGGCGCGGCTGTACGCGGCCCTGGCCGGCAGCACGACCCCGCTCGGCCAGGCCGACCTGGCGATCCTCGGCGAGCTCGCCGTGGCCTGCATGGACGCGGAGCAGCCGGCCGAGGTGCCGGTGCGCGAGAACCGGGCCGTGCTCAACGGGGTGCGGCTCGTCCTCGGCCGGCCGCTGGTCGCCGTGGACAGCACCACCGACGTGCTGCGCCTCGCCTGCCACGTCTCCGGCGGGGACGTCTCGCTGGCGACGCCGACGCGATTCCGCGGGTTCCGGCGCCGGGAGCGGCGGGTGCTGCTGGCCGCGCTGAACGAGGTCGTGGGTACGAGCCCGGTCAAGCTCGCCGACGTCGCCCGGTATGCCGAGCGGTGGAAGCGGCTGGGGGAGCGGCTCCACCCGCACGAGCACGCCGAGTGGCCGCACGCGCGTGAGGTGTTCGCGGTCGCGCGTGGCGAGCGGCGGCTGGGGAGCCTGTCCGGCGGGGCCGAGGCGGCGTTCCGGGCCGGCGCGATCGGCCAGGCCGCGTCGGTGCTGTCGGCGGCGCCCGGTCTGCTGCTGCGGTCGGCCGACCGGTTGCTGCGGCTGGCGCCGGTGTCCGAGCGGGCCGCGGTGCTCGAGGCGGTGTCGGGTGCGCTCGGCACGGCATCGGGGCGGGTGCTCTGCTCGCTGCGGGAGCATGTGGCCAACCGGATGACGCCGGCGTCGGCCCGGATGTACGTGAACCGCTCGCGCCGGGCCTGGGTCGGTCCCGACCTGCGGCCCACGCTGCCGCCGGAACTGCTGGCCGAGGTGTCGGCGCGGCTCGACGCCGAGATCGGCGCCCGGCTGCCCGAGCCGGCGCTTCCGCTGCTCGTCGACCCGGACGTGCTCGACGTGGCGTTGCCGTTGTCCGGCAAGGCCGCTGAGGGCGGGTTCGCGGTGCTGCCGCGCGGTTCGCGGGCGCCGGTCAGTGGTGAGGTGCTGCGGTTCTTCACCTACTGGCGGCAGAGCGACCGCCGCACCGACTACGACCTGTCGGTGCTGCTGCTCGACGACGAGTTCCAGACGGCGGGCCAGGTGTCGTGGACGAACTACCGCCACGACGGTGTCGTGCACTCCGGCGACATCACCGACGCGGCCGACGGCGCGACCGAGTTCATCGACGTGCCGCTGACCGTGCGGGGCAGCTACGTGGCCCCGCAGGTGTACATCTACTCGGGCGAGTCGTTCGACGACGCGGCCGAGTCGATGTTCGGCTACCAGACGCGTACGCCCGAGCAGGCCGGCGCCCCGTTCGACGCGCGGACCGTGCGGGCGCGTTCGCAGATGCGTGGCCCGGGCCGGGTCGCCCTCCCGATGGTGTTCGCCCGGGGCGAGTCGGGCTGGCAGGCCGTGTGGTTGCACCTCTACCTGCGCGGCCGGCCGTCGTTCAACCGGGTGGAGGACAACACGTTCACCACCGCCCACCGCGTGCGGGCCCTGATGGAACGCCGCTACCTGACCGTGTCCTACCTGGTCGACCTTTGGCGCTCGCGGGCCGAGGTGACGATGTGGGACGGCCGGGCGCCGGACGAGCCGGTCATGTTCATCGGTCTCGACGCTCCGGACGGGCTGCCGGACGGATCGGAGGCCTACACCCTGGATCGGCTCAGCGAGCTGATCCCGGCATAGTGACGACATCCGAGGCCATGCGGGCGCTTCCTTCTCACCCGTTCGAATCGGTACCTCCGCGCAAGCGGGGGTCTGGCAATCAGCGCCCGCGCTCTCCTCGGGTCGCGCCGGTGGGCGCATGTCATCCGTGACATGCGCCCATCGGTGACGGGCGACTACCGGATCTTGACGGCGTGGGCCGTGCTGTACGCGGCCAGCAGCGCCGACTCGGTGTCCCCGCCGACCCACGCGCGGTAGGTGTAGGTCCGGCGCGAGGTCTGCTTGACCACCACGGACCAGACGCCGTGCTCGAGGGTGTATCCGCGGGCCACCGCCGACCAGGTGCCGTCGGCGTTCTTGCGCTCGATCCGCACGGTGAGCCACGGCTGGGCCGGTGTCTCGACGATCCTCGCGGTGACCGTGCCGGCCTTGCCCGAGACCACCGTCAGGATCGGGACCACCCGGTTGCGGACCACCACCGTCCGCGACATCACGCCGTCGACCACGACCGCGAACTCGAACCCGGTGTCGACCCAGCGCGTCATCCGGTACGAGCCGTTCGCCGCGGCCGTGGTGGTGATCGGCGCGTTGCTCCCGTCCTGCCAGTAGAGGGCCGGCTGCAACGCGTGGAACTGGTAGGCGGACTCGTACAGCTCGACGGTCGCGCCGGGCGTGGCGGTGCCGGTGATGGCGACGGTCTGGTAACCGGCTGTGCTGGCCGGGGCGGAGATCGTCGGCCCCGCGGTGGCCGCCACCGCGGGTGTGGCCACCAGTCCGGCGCTGGTCACGGCCAGGAAGACGGCCAGGAGAAGACGCATGAGGGGCAGCCTAGGGGTGATCACTCTCCGTGCTCATGGTCCGTTTGGGCAGGATATTTCGGGCGCGACGTCTGGACGCCATGATCGTTGATCGCGGTAGGAAGCCGCAATCGAAGGGTCAGAGATGGTCTCGCGCCGCATCGTCCAGGTCACCGTCGCCGGGGCGACCCTCATCGCCGGCCTCGGGTACGCCGTCCCGGCCACCGCCTCGCTGCGCTACGACCCGGTGGCCAAGACCGGGTTCGCCGGCGCCGCGGACGTGCGGAAGGCGTTCGGCTGGAGCGAGGCCAAGCTGGCCGCCCGCGCCGACGGGCTGGTCTTCGGCCACGACTTCTGGACCAGGGACACGTACTCGGTCCGGTGTGGCCAGGCGCCGTTCCCGGTGGCCCACCAGCGGGAGTTCGGCCGGTTCGACCTGACCGACGTCGTGGTCCGCGCGGGCCGTCCGGGCGGGCCCACCGGGTACGACCGGCAGCCCGTGCCGACCGGCTTCCGGATCACCGGCCCGTACGCGGGGATCTCCGGCACCTCCGTCGCGCCCGCGGTCGGCCAGCCCTGCCCGCAGCCCCGCGGCCCGAAGATCACCCGCGCCGACCTGGTCGCCACGACCACCGGCTGGTCCCTCACTGTCAGCTCGGGCGCCGTCAGCAAGATTCTCCGCACCGGAAAGTAGCTCAGATGTCGGCCCGGTCCACGGTCCAGGCGCGGGCCTGTTCGCTCAGGGTGACGCCGAGACCCGGACGGTCCGAGAGGTGGATGCGGCCGCCACCGATCTCGAGGCGTTCGTCGAACAGCGGGTGCAGCCAGTCGAAGTGCTCGACCCACGGTTCGTGCGGGTACGCGGCGGCCAGGTGCACGTGGATCTCCATGGCGAAGTGCGGCGCCAGCGTGAGGTTGCGGTGCTCGGCCAGCACGGCCAGCCGCTGGAACTGGGTGATGCCACCGATCCGCGGTGCGTCGGGCTGGATCACGTCGACGGCGCCGAGGCGGATGAGCTCGTGGTGCTCGGCGACGCTGGTGAGCATCTCACCGGAGGCGATCGGGGTGTCCAGGGAGCGGGCCAGCGCGGCGTGTCCCTCGGCGTCGTACGCGTCGAGCGGCTCTTCGATCCAGGTCAGCCCGAACTCCTCCAGCGCACGGCCGATGCGCTGGGCCGACGTGCGGTCCCACTGCTGGTTGGCGTCGACCATGAGCGGGAAGTCGTCGCCCAGGTGCTCGCGGACGGCGCGGACCCGGGCCAGGTCGACCGCGGCCGACGGATGGCCGACCTTGATCTTGATGCCGCCGATCCCGGCCGCCCGCGAGGCGGTGGCGTTGTCGAGGATCCGGTCGATCGGCTCGTGCAGGAACCCGCCGGAGGTGTCGTAGCAGCGGACCGAGTCGCGGTAGGCGCCCAAAAGCTTGGCCAGCGGCAGGCCGGCGCGCTTGGCCTTCAGGTCCCACAGCGCCACGTCGAGCGCGGCGATGGCCTGGGTCGCGGCGCCGCTGCGGCCCACCGACGCGCCGGCCCAGACGAGCTTGGTCCACAGCCGGCCGATGTCGTTCGGGTCCTCGCCGATCAGGTCCGGTGCGACCTCCCTGGCGTGCGCGAACTGGGCCGGACCGCCGGCCCGTTTGCTGTAGCCGAACCCGAGGCCCTCGTGGCCGTCATCGGTGCGGATCTCCGCCACCAGGAACGCCACCTCGGTCATCGGGCGCTGCCGGCCGGTGAGCACCTTGGCGTCGCTGATCGCGGCGGTCAGCGGCAGCGTCACCGACGACAGCGTGATCCCGGCGATCCGGTCGGCGGTCACGGTCGCACCAGGCAGGGCCGCTTGGGGTCGAACTGCCAGCCGGGCACCAGGTATCGCATGGCGGCGGCGTCGTCACGGGCGCCCAGGGCGTGCGCGAGATAGAGCTCGTGCGCGGCGCGCAGGGCGTCGCGGTCCAGGTCGACCCCGAGGCCCGGCCGATCGGGTACGGCGATCCGCCCGTCCCGGATGCGCGGCGGCTCGCGGGTCAGCCGCTGCCCGTCCTGCCAGATCCAATGCGTGTCCAGCGCGGTGATCTCGCCGGGTGCGGCCGCGCCGACGTGGGTGAACATGGCCAGCGAGATGTCGAAGTGGTTGTTGGAGTGCGAGCCCCAGGTGAGCCCGAAGTCGTGACACAGCTGCGCGACCCGGACCGAGCCGCGCATGGTCCAGAAGTGCGGGTCGGCGAGGGGAATGTCAACGGCCTGCCCGCGTACGGCGTGGGCCAGCTCGCGCCAGTCGGTGGCGATCATGTTGGTCGCGGTGCGCAGCCCGGTCTCGCGGCGGAACTCGGCCATCGTCTCCCGCCCGGACAGGACGCCCTCGGCGCCGACCGGATCCTCGGCGTACGCGAGCACGCCGTGCAGGTCCCGGCACAGCGCGACCGCCTCGGCCAGCCGCCATCCGCCGTTGGGGTCGATGGTGATCCGGGCCGCCGGGAAGCGTGCGGCGAGCGCTCGTACCGCCTCGATCTCCTCCTCGCCCGCCAGCACACCGCCCTTCAGCTTGAAGTCGGCGAAGCCGTAGCGGGCCTGCGCCGCCTCGGCCAGCGCCACGATCGACTCCGGGGTGAGCGCGGGCTCGCGGCGCAGCCGCTCCCAGTCGTCGGCCGGCGCCGGCTCGGCCAGGTAGGGCAGGTCGGTCCGGGTGCGGTCGCCGACATAGAAGAGATAGCCGAGTACGGGGACCGAGGCGCGTTGCTGCCCGTCGCCGAGCAGCTCCGCCACGGGCACGCCGAGATGCCGGCCGAGCAGGTCGAGCAGCGCGCATTCCAGGGCGGTGACGGCGTGCACGGCGACCCGCTGGTCGAAGGTCTGTGGCCCGCGGCCCCGCTCGTCGAGAACGGCGTAGCTGGCGCCGATCTCGCGCAGCGCCGTGCCGAAGCGCGCGATCGACCGGCCGATCAGGTGTTCACCGGCGGCCTCGGCGGTGCGCCGGATCGGTTCCCCGCCGGGCGCCTCGCCCACCCCGACCTGGCCGGCGCTGTCGGTGACCACCACGACGGTACGGGTGAAGAACGGCCCGTGGGCGCCGCTGAGGTTCAGCAGCATGCTGTCGTGCCCGGCGACCGGGATGACCTCGACGCGGGCGACGGTGGGCGCCGGCGCGCTCATGTCGCCACCCGCACCTTGTCGACCAGGGCGGCCAGGTCGGCCCGGTCCGCGCCGGTCAGGTCGGTGAGCGGTGGCCGGACCCGGCCGCCGTCCCGGCCGACCACGGTCAGGCCGGCCTTGATGATCGAGACGGCGTAGCCGCGGGCCCGGTCGCGGATGTCCAGGTACGGGATGACGAACTCGTTGAGCAGCTGGTAGACGGTGACGCGGTCCTGGGCCCGGACGGCGGCGAAGAAGCGCAGCGCGAACTCGGGCACGAAGTTGTAGAGCGCCGACGAGTACGTGTTCATGCCGAGCTGGAGCAGCGGCAGCGCGAAGGTCTCGGCGGTGGGCAGCCCGCCGATGTAGATGAGGCGGTCGCCGAGCCGGGCGTACGTGCGGGTCATCCGCTCGATGTCGCCGACGCCGTCCTTGAGCCCGACCAGGTTGGGGTTGCGGTCGGCCAGCTCGGCCACGGTGACGTCGTCCAGGACGGCGTTGGCCCGGCTGTAGACGATGACGCCGAGCTCGGTCGACCGGCACACCGCGCTGATGTGGGCGACCAGGCCGGCCTGGGTCGCCTCGGTCAGGTAGGGCGGCAGCAGCAGCAGTCCCGCGGCCCCGGCCCGCTGGGCCGCCTCGGCCTGTGCGGAGGCCTGCGCGGTGCCGCCGGTGGCGGGGGCGACGACCGGCACCAGATGGCCGACCTCACCGACCGCGGCCCGGACCACGCGGTCGATCTCGGCCGAGGTCAGCGAGAAGCCCTCGCCGGTGCCGCCGCCCGCGAACAGCCCGGCGACGCCGAACCCGGCCTGCCAGGCGAGGTGGTCGCGGTAGCGGGTCTCGTCGAGGGCGAGGTCGTCGTCGAAGTGGGTCACGGGGAAGGACAGCAGACCGGTGGCGAGACGGGCGGCGAGTTCATCGGGCGGAGTCGGCGTCACCCCGGTCACGGTAGGCAGCCGCCACGATGCGTGTCCAAGAGTGTTTGCGCATCGCGTCATACCGTCAGAGCATCGAGCACGTTCAGCACCTTGGCCAGGGCCGGGTTCGGCGATCGGCGCGGCCACAGCAGGTGCAGCTCGACGGGCTCGCGGATCGGCGTGGCCAGCGGCACGAAGGCCACGCCGGGAATGCCGAGCAGGGTGGCCGAGGCCGGCACGAAGGCGAGGCCACGACCGGCGGAGACCAGCCAGAGCATGGTGAGGATCTGGCTCACGCTCTGCACCACCCGCTCCTGGGCCAGCGGGACCATGCTGACCACCAGGTCGTAGAAGTAGCGGGCCCGCTGCTGGGAGTGGAAGATCAGCGGCTCGGTGGCCAGGTCGCCGGGTGCGGCCGGCCGGTCGAGACCGGTCAGCCGATGACCCTCGGGCACGGCCAGCAGGAGCGCCTCGCGGTGCAGCAGCCGCGAGTCGAACAGGTCGGGGTCGAACGGCGGCCGGGCCAGGCCCAGGTCGAGATCCTCGGCCGCGAGCGCGGCGACCTGCTCCCGGGTGACCATCTCGAACAGCTCGACGCGCACCTCGGGCAGGCGCCGCTCGAGTTCGTTGAGCAGCCGGCCGAGGATGCCGAAGGTCGACGCCGCGGTGAACCCGACCCGCACCAGCCCCCGGGTGCCCGAGGAGATCCGCTGGGCCAGGTCGGGCGCCGCCTCGGCGATGGCCAGGATCCGCCGGGCCTCGCGCAGGAACGCCTCGCCGGCCGGGGTCAGGGCGACCCGGCGGTTGTCCCGGTCGAGCAGGTGCACGCCGATCGCGGCCTCGAGCTTCTGGATCTGACGGCTCAACGGCGGCTGGGTCATCCGCAGGCGGGCGGCGGCCCGCCCGAAGTGCAGTTCCTCGGCGACCGCGACCAGACCACGGAGCTGATCCAGGGTGTATGTCATGCCAGAAAGGTATCAATCAATGCCATAAGAGAGTTGGACAGGCATGAATACCCGGTCATACGCTCGTGACCCGCCTCACATTCTGGAGAGACTCCATGCGTAGCAGGGTTCTGGGTGCCTCCACAGTCGCCGTCCTCGCGCTGAGCGCGTGTGGCGGCAACCTCGACGACTCCACGAGCGAAGCCGGCTCGTCGTTCCCCGAGCGGGCGGTCAGCGTGCTCGTCGGCCAGGACGCGGGCGGCAGCACCGACCTCATCGCCCGCGCCCTGGCCGACCCGGCCTCGGCCGACCTGACGAAGCCGGTCACCGTGCTGAACAAGGCCGGCGCCAACGGCGGGGTGGCCGCGAAGGAACTGGCCGGGGCGAAGGCCGACGGCTACACGCTGATGGTCTTCAACGGGTCGCTGGCCTACATCACCCCACTGGCCGTCGCCGCGGACCAGGCCGTCGACATCAACGACTACGAGGTGGTCACCGGCGTCTCGCAGGACGACTACATCCTCGTCGCCAACCCGGAGACGGGATTCAAGACGGTCAAGGACATCGTGGACGCCAAACGGCCGATCAAGTTCGCCACCACCGGCGTCGGCACCGGCAGCCAGCTCAGCCAGGAACTGCTCTTCGCCCAGGCGTCCATCAACGCCACCGCGGTGCCGTTCAACGGCGGCGCCTCCGCGCTCACCGCCGTCCTCGGCGGGCAGGTCGACGTGGCCTCGGTGCAGCTGGGGGAGGGGCAGGCGCAGATCAAGGCGGGCAAGGTGACGCCGATCGTCACGTTCGCGAGCAAGCGGCCGGCCTACATGCCGGACACGCCCACCGCCCAGGAGGCCGGCTACCAGGCCCTGGTGCAGCAGTCGCGGGCGATCGTGGCCCCGAAGGGCACCCCCAAGGAGGTGCTGGACCGGCTGCGGGCGGCGTTCCGGAAAGCCTTCGCCGAGCAGACCTACCGGGACTTCAACGTCCAGCGGATGCTCACCCCGAACGAGGTCGACGGCGCCACGCTCCGGCAGCAGTGGAACCAGTCCCGAGACACGTACAAGCAGCTCACCGAGCAGTACAAGATCGATCTGAGCGGCACGTCGTGACCGAGCCCGAGCGTCCGCCGGCCGCCGGACCGCTGACGGCCCTCGTCACCGCCGCGATCGTCGTCGTCCTCGGTGGCGCGGCGGTCGCCGGCGCCGTCCGGCTGGGGCTGGGAAGTCCCTCCGCGCCCGGCCCCGGGCTGTGGCCCGGGCTCGTCGGCGCCGTTCTGGCGGTCCTCGGCGTCGTCCTGGCGACGCGGGCCCGGCGCACCGCGGACGCCGAGCGGTTCACCCGGGCCGGGCTCCTGGTGCTCGCCGCGACCGCCACCATGGTGGTCTTCGTCGTGGTGGTCGGCGTCATCGGCTTCGAGATCCCGACCGCGTTGCTGGCCTTCGTCTGGCTGCGCTTCCTCGGCCGGGAGTCGTGGGGGCTCTCGGCCGTCGTCAGCCTGGCCGCCACCGCCGCGTTCTACCTGCTGTTCGTCGGAGCGCTCGGCGTCACCATCCCGCACCTGTTCTGACCCGCGATCGGAGAACCGTTGGACACCCTGTCCCCGGTGCTTGACGGCTTCGCCGTCGTCCTCGAGCCGAAGAACCTGCTCTACTGCCTGCTCGGCGTGGTCATCGGCATGCTCATCGGCGTGCTGCCCGGTCTCGGCCCGGCCGCGACGATCGCGATCCTGCTGCCGATGACCTTCGGCCTCGAGCCGGTCACGTCGATCATCATGCTGGCCGGCATCTTCTACGGCGCCCAGTACGGCGGCACCATCACCTCGGTCCTGCTGCGCCTGCCCGGCGAGGCGTCGTCGGTGGTCACCGTCTTCGACGGGCACGCCATGGCGCGGCAGGGGCGGGCCGGCACCGCCCTGGGCATCGCCGCGATCGGCTCCTTCGTCGGCGGCACCCTGTCGATCATCGCGCTCACCCTGGTCGCGCCGTTCGTCGCCGGGTTCGCGCTCGACTTCGGCCCGCCCGAGTACGCCGCGCTCGCCCTGCTCGGCATCCTGCTGGTCGCCACCGTCTCGAACAGCGGCAAGCTCAAGGCCCTGATCGCCGCCGCCACCGGTCTGCTGCTGGCCACGGTGGGCCGCGACGACTTCATCAGCGTGGAACGGTTCACCTTCGGCAACCTGTCGCTGGCCGACGGGCTCGATTTCGTACCCATCGCCATGGGTCTGTTCGGTCTCGGCGAAATCCTCTACAACCTGGAAGAGCGCCACCGCGCGACCCAGGCGCCGGCCGCCGTCAACGACATCTGGCCGAGCCGGGCCGATCTGCGGCAGGCCTCCGGCGCCATCGGCCGGGGCGGTGTCCTCGGGTTCTTCCTGGGCATCCTTCCCGGCGGCGGCGCCGTGCTCTCCTCGCTGGCGGCGTACGCGCTGGAGAAGCGCCGGTCCCGCCACCCCGAGCGCTTCGGCCACGGCGCCATCGAGGGGGTGGCCGCGCCCGAGACGGCCAACAACGCGGCCGCCACCTCGTCGTTCATCCCGCTGCTGTCGCTGGGCATTCCCGCCAACGCCACGATGGCCGTGATCTTCGGCGCGCTGCTCATCCAGGGCATCACGCCCGGCCCGCAACTGGTCACCGAGCACCCCGACCTGTTCTGGGGCGTCGTCAACTCGATGTACCTCGGCAACGTCCTGCTGCTGATCATGAGCATGCCGTTGGTCGGCCTCTTCGTCCGGATCCTGCGGGTCCGCCCGGCGATCCTGGCGCCGATCACCGCCCTGATCACGCTGATCGGCGCGTACACCGTCCGCAACGACGTCTTCGACATCGGCCTGGTCGTCTTTTTCGGCGTCGTCGGCTACCTCATGAAGAAGGCCGGGTTCGACCCCGGCCCGCTGGTGCTCGCCTTCGTGCTCGGCTCCCTGCTGGAGACCTCGCTGCGCCGCTCCCTGCTGCTCTTCGACGGCAACCCGGCCGGCTTCCTGACCCGCCCGATCTCCGGCGTCCTGCTCGCCTGTCTCCTCGTCGTGGCGGTGCTGCCGGCCGCCCGCGCCCTGATCCGCCGCCGCTCGAGCTCCCGGGAGCAGCAGGACGCCTAGGGAGGAGATCCTGTCGTGTTTCAGGCCAACGGCCTCGCCACCCCGCCCGCCACGCTCGACCTGACCACAGCGGCGAAATGATCGAAGATCGAACGACTGTCGTAGCTTCGTGGGTGCTACCGACCGCTGCTCCCGCCGAGGGTCGGCTCGCTCCGCTACGCCTCCACGTCCGTGCCCGCTCGCCCTCCCGCGCGATCCCACCGGGTCCCGGACCCGGCCGCGGTCAGGCGGACCAGTGCTGGTCGGCCCAGCGCGCGCACACGTTGAAGTCACAGGTGGTGACGATGGCGGCGGACTCGATCGAGCCCGGGCGGTCAGGCGAGCTCGGGCGGCCGGCCGGGCGCCGGGCGAACACCGCGCCAATGAGAGCAGCTGAACCGGAGCCAGATCACCCTCAGTGATGTCGACCTGACGAGATCACTTCTCGCCGAGGCGGCCAGAGCCCTGCGGCCGGTCGTGGCGAACCGTTCGACCGTGGGCCGTCCGGGCATTTCCGGCCACCGAACGGCCGACCCGCTACGTAACTCTCCGCAATAATGACCGTTATTACGCGGAGTAATTGAACCCGTTGTCCGGAGCGTGACTCGTGGTGTTTGCCGGGCCGGTCCGCATATGTCGAGAGGGTATTCAAATCTCCGTTTCGGTCACTTAGCGTTTGCCCCCTGGATCGGACATCTTGGGAGGCAACATGGTGCGCGTCTGGCGCTCCACAGTGATCACGGCGGTGGCCGCGACGGCGGCGGTGGCGCTGGTCGTCACGCCGTCGTTCGCGGCGGCGCCGGCCGGCAGCCGGGTCGAGCTGAAGGTCCTGGTCGTCACCGACGGCGGGCCGGCCACCTCGGCGATCGCGGCCGAGCTGAAGTCCGAGGGCGTGCCCTACCAGGAGGTCAACCTCGGTGACGCGGCCCGCCCGGCGATCGACGCCGCGTTCCTGGCCGACACCGTCACCAGCGCCGGCCGGCTGATCGACCGGGCCCACTTCCAGGCCGTGGTGATGCCCGGTCCGGACGCGCTCGGCAACGCCACCGAGCTGGCCGCGCTCACCGCGTACCAGCAGAAGTTCGACATCCCGCAGGTGAACGCCTACGTCTACCCGGGCGCCGGGGTGGGCATGCAGACGCCGACCTGGGCCGGCTCGCTGGACGGCGTGACCGCGACCCTGACCGCGGCCGGCAAGGGCGTCTTCGGCTACCTGAAGGGCTCGGTGCCGTTCGAGGACAATTCGCCGGCCGTAGCCGAGTCGTACGGCTACCTCGCTGCCCCGGCCGAGAAAACCGCCGACGCCACCACCACGTCCCTGCTGACCGCCACCGCGCCGGACGGGTCGGCCGGCAACACGCTGGTCGCCGAGTCCAGGGCCGGCAACCGGCGGCAGCTGTCGCTGAACTTCGTCTACAACAGCGCCCAGCAGCAGTTCCGGCTGCTCGCCCCGGGCATCGTCACCTGGATGACCGGGGGCGTGCACCTCGGCCTCAGCCGCAACTTCCTGTCGGTGCAGGTGGACGACGTCTTCATGGGCGACGCCCGGTGGAGCACCACCGGGAACTGCACCCCGGGTGAGGACTGCAAGGCCGGCATCACGACCAAGGACATCCGGATGAGCGCCGCCGACGTGTCGGCCGTCTCGTCCTGGCAGACCAGCCGCAACTTCGTCTTCGACATGGTCTTCAACGGGAACGGCAGCGCCGAGGCCTCGTCGGCCGCGTTCCTGCGCCTGGACCCGCTGACCCTGGCGTTCCTGCTGTCGAAGGGGAACTTCCGGTGGACCAACCACACCTGGAACCACGAGTACCTGGGCTGTGTGCGGGACACCACGGTCATTCCCTGGAGGTGCACGAACAGCTGGGCGACGCAGGCCCTGATCACCTCGGAGATCAGCAAGAACGTCACCTGGGCCGGCAACGCCGTGCGCAAGCTGCCGATCGACCGGACCGAGCTGGTCACCGGTGAGCACTCCGGGCTCTACATCCTGCCGCAGCAGCCGCAGACCAACCCGAACCTGGCCCCGGCGCTGACCGGCCAGGGCATCAAGTGGCTGGCCGCGGACAACTCCCGGATGCCCGACCAGATCCAGGTCGGCTCGGCGCTGACCGTGCCGCGGTACCCGATGACGGTGTACTTCAACGCCGGCCGGCGCACCGAGATGGCCGACGAGTACAACTGGATCTACACGTCCCGGGCCGACGGCGGCAGCGGAATCTGCGAGGACAACCCGGCCACCACCACCTGCATCGCGCCGCTGAACACGACCACCGGCTTCCAGAACTACATCGTGCCGCTGGAGACCCGGCTGGCCCTGGGCCGGATGTTGAACAACGACCCGCGCCCGTACTACGCGCACCAGGGCAACCTGGCCGAGGACCGGATCCTGCTGACCATGATGGACGGCATCCTGACCCGGTACCGGTCGCTGGTGGCCGACAACGCGCCGTTCGTCAACCCGCGGATGAGCGCGGCCGGTCTCGAACTCCAGCGGCAGAACGCTTGGCGGGCCGCGGTCGCGGGCGGCCAGGTCACCGGCTACGTGCAGGACAAGGCGGTGCACATCGAGGCGCCGGCGTCGGTCGTGGTGCCGGTCACGGCGATCACCGGGACCAAGCGGGGTACGGCCGTCTTCGGTGACGCGTACGCCGGGCTGCGCTCAGCCTGGACCACCCCGGCCGCCGGCGGCACCGTGGACCTGGTGCTTCCGTGAAGATCGCCATGCTCACCGAGGGCACCTACCCCCAGGCGTTCGGCGGGGTCAGCGTCTGGTGTGACCAGCTGGTGCGTGGCTTGAAGAACCACGAGTTCGACGTGTACGCGATCCAGGCCACCGGCACCGAGCCGGCGGCCTGGGAGCTGCCGGCGAACGTCACCGTCCACGGCATCGCGCTGTGGCCGCCGTTCACGCGGCGGCCACGGCCGGGCCGGGGCGGGAACGCGGAACGGCTCGTCTCGGCGTACCGCAGAATGATCCTGTCGCTCGTGGCCAAGGATTCCGGCGAGGAGTTCGCGGCGGCGCTGCGCGAGATGGCCGAGTGCGCGGACGGCGCGAGCCTGGCGCCCTACGGCCAGGAGGCGGCGGGCTGGCTGATGGACGCGTGGCCGGCCAACACCGCGCTCCGTCAGGTCGCCGCGCCGTCGGTGCTGGACGCGCTGACCGCGGTGGACGTCATCGAGCGTTCGCTGCGCCCGCTGCTGCAGCCGGCGCCGCGGGCCGACCTCACCCACGCGGTGACCAACGGCCTGGCCACCCTGCCCGGGCTGGCCGCCAGGTGGCGGCACGGCACGCCGCTGCTGCTCACCGAGCACGGCGTCTACCTCCGCGAGCGCTACCTCGGACTGCGGGCCGCCGGCTACAGCTGGCCGGTCAAGGCGACGCTCGCCGCCTTCCTGCGGCTGGTCTGCGTCACGGCCTACCGCAACGCCGACCTGATCGCCCCCGGCAACCAGTACAACCGCCGCTGGGAGACCAGGTTCGGCGCCGACCCGAAGCGGATCGAGACGGTCTACAACGGCGTGGCCCCCGAGGACTTCCCGGCGGCCGGGCCCGAGCCGGCGGCGCCCACCATCACCTGGGCCGGCCGGATCGACCCGATCAAGGACCTGGAGACGCTGATCCGCAGCTTCGCCCTGGTCCGCGCCGAGCTGCCGGAGGCGCGGCTGCGCGTCTTCGGCGGCGTGCCGGCCGGCGGCGAGGCCTACCGGGCGAGCTGTGAGGCGCTGGTCGCCGAGCTGGGGCTGGCCGGGTCGGTCACCTTCGAGGGCCGGGTGGCGGAGATCCGGGACGCCTACGCGGCCGGTCACGTGGTGGCGCTGTCGAGCATCTCCGAGGGGTTCCCGTACACCCTGATCGAGGCGATGACCTCGGGCCGGGCCACGGTGTCGACCGACGTCGGCGGGGTCGGCGAGGCGGTCGGCGACACCGGCCTGGTGGTGCCGCCGCGCGAACCCGCGGCGATGGCCGCCGCCTGCCTGGAGTTGCTGCGCGACGAGGCGCGGCGGCACGACCTGGGCCGGCGGGCCCGGGAACGGGCGCTGGCCAACTTCACCGTGGACAAGGCGGTGGACAGCTACGACGCGATCTACCACGACCTGGTCTTCCGGATGTCGCGCGAGGCGGCCGCCGAGGTCCTCGAACCGGCGGAGGCCCGATGAACAGCGCCCACGCCGAGGCGGCGGTCGACTCGTACGAGGTGGCCGCGGTGCTGGAGGCCGACGGGGTCACCGACGTGACGGCCCGCGAACGGCACGGCGCCGAGGACGTCTTCGACCTGGCCGACCGGCTGTTCCGGCAGACGCCGCGGCAGCCGCAGCCGAACGTGCCGGCCGAGGGCCCGTGGCGGGCCAAGCCGGTCACCCACGTGCTGCGCGGTGTGCTGTTCGGGCTCCCGGCGCTGGCCTACCTGACCGTCGCCGACCGGATCACCGGCCCGCGCGCCGCGGTGCTGCTGGTCGTGTCGGTGCTGCTGTCCTGGTCGGCCGGGCAGGGCCTGGCCCACCTGGGTCACGCCCGGCTGAGCCGGACCGGCCGGAACGGCGCCGCCGCCGTGCTGAGCGGCGCCACCCTGGCCGTCGGAGTGCCCGCGGTGGCGGTCGTGGCCGCGCTCGGGTTCGCCCTCGGCGTCCCGGCCGTGGTCACGCTGATCGCCGCCGGTCAGCTGGTCTACGTGCTGGCCGCCACCGTCGCCCTGGTCCTCGGCCGGGAGTGGTGGTTGCTGGCGGCGCTCGCCGCCGGGCCGGCCGCCCCGCTGGCCGCGGTCGTCGTCGCGGGCTGGTCGGTGCGGGGTGTCCGACCCGAGCGGCCGGCCCGGGCCGAACTGGCCGCCGCGCTCCCCGCCGTGGCGTTCGGCGCGGTCGTCGGCGGACTGCTGATCTTCACGGCGGCGCTGCGGGCGCTGGACCCGCAGCCGGGCGCCACCGGAACGCTGGCCGTCCTGCTGCCCCTGTCGGTCAGCATGGGCGCGGCCGAATGGCTGCTCTACCGCTACCGCGCGGCGACCCACCACGCGATGGCCGTCAGCCGCACCTTCCGGGTCTTCCGCCGGCGGGCCAACGCCGCCCTCCTCCGGGCGTCGGCGACCTACGTGGCCGTCCTGGCCGTGCTGCTCGCCGCCGGGGCCGTCCTGACCGGCGAGCTGCCCCGGGCCGAGCCGGCCCTGATCGGGCCGGCGCTGTTCCTGGCCCTGCTCCTGATGTCGTTCGGCATCCGTGGCCCGGTCGTGCTGGCCTGCCTGGCCGCCCTGGTGGCGAGCCTGGCCCTGATGCCCTTCGCGTCCCCCGAAACCATCCAGGCCGGCACCGCGGCCGGCCTGCTGATCGCCCTCTACGCGTACGCCCACCTGACGTTGCGCCGGGCCCAGCTCCACCTCTGAAGTCCCCCGAAAGACAGCGTCCCCCAAGGAGAAACATCGTGACGACGACGGTCGCAGTAACCGGTGCCGACGGCTTCATCGGCTCCCACCTGGTCGAGAACCTGGTCGCCCGGGGCCACCACGTCCGGGCCATGGCCCAGTACAACTCGCTCGGCACCTGGGGCTGGCTGGACACGCTCAGCCCCGACGTGATGGCCAACGTCGAGGTGGTCGCCGGCGACGTCACCGACCAGGACACCGTCCGCGACCTGATCAGCGGGGCGGGCACCGTCTACCACCTGGCCGCCCTGATCGCGATCCCGCACTCCTACCGGGCGCCCCGCTCCTACGTGAACACCAACGTGATCGGCACTCTGAACGTGCTGGAGGCCGTCCGCGAGCAGGGCTGTGACCGGCTGGTGCACACCTCGACCAGCGAGACCTACGGCACCGCGCGGACCGTGCCGATCAGCGAGACCCACCCGGTGCAGGCGCAGTCGCCGTACGCGGCCAGCAAGGCCGGCGCCGACAAGCTGGTGGACAGCTACCACGCCAGCTTCGGCACCCCCGCGGTGATCATGCGGCCGTTCAACACGTTCGGGCCCCGGCAGTCGGCCCGCGCGGTCATCCCCACGGTGATCAGCCAGATCGCCGCCGGCGCGGACGAGATCCGGCTGGGCGCGCTCGACCCGACCCGCGACTTCCTGTTCGTGCACGACACCGCCGAGGCCTTCGCCACCGTCGGGACCGCGCCGGCCGAGCAGGTCGTCGGCGAGTCGTTCAACGCCGGCACCGGCGACGAGATCTCGATCGGCGCCACGGCCGAGATGATCTGCGCGCTGATGGGCCGCCCGGTGCCGGTCCGCCTGGAGAACGAGCGCCTGCGCCCGGCCAACTCCGAGGTCATGCGGCTGGTCTGTGACAACACCAAGCTGCGGACGGCCACCGGCTGGGCCCCCGCCCACGACCTCGCCTCCGGGGTGAAGCTGACCATCGACTGGTTCCTGGACCCGGCCAACCTCGCCAAGTACCGCCCCGGCACCTACGCGCGTTGAGGAGAACACCCATGCACGCAGTCATTCTGGCCGGTGGCAAAGGGGTGCGGCTGCGGCCGTACACGACGGCTCTGCCGAAGCCCCTGGTGCCGATCGGCGACCAGTACTCGATCCTGGAAATCATCATGCGTCAGCTCTCGCATTGCGGCTTCCGCTCGGTGACGCTGGCCATCGGCCACCTCGGGCACCTGATCCGGGCCTACGTCGGCGACGGCAGCCAGTGGGGCATGGAGCGGGTCGACTTCGCCGAAGAGGAGTCGCCGCTGGGCACCATCGGCCCGCTGCTGCAGATGCGGGACCGGCTGCCCGAGCACTTCGTGGTGATGAACGGCGACATCCTGACCGACCTCGACTACGCCGACCTGCTGAACCGGCACCGCGCCGGCGGCTCCGAGCTGACCGTGGCCACCTACGCCCGCCAGGTGAAGATCGACTTCGGGGTGCTGACCTCGGTCGGCGGCCGGATCGTCGACTTCACCGAGAAGCCCACCATGGACTACCGGGTGAGCATGGGCGTGTACGGCATGTCGGCCGGCGCGCTCCGCCCGTACACCCCGGGCCTGCCCCTGGGTTTCGACGAGCTGGTGCTGGACATGCTGGCCCAGGGGAGCGGGCCGGCCGAGTACGAGTTCGACGGCAACTGGCTCGACATCGGCCGGCCGGACGACTACGACCGGGCCAACGCCGAGTTCGGGGTGCTGGGCCCGATCCTGCTGCGGGAACGATTGGCCGCCTGATGCGCTGTCTGCTGATCGGCGCCTCGGGGTTCCTCGGTGGTCAGGTGCGGGCGCGCCTGGCCGCCGACCCCGCGGTGACCGTCATCGCGGCCGGGCGGTCCGGGCCCCTGCGGCTCGACCTCGATGACGCCGGCCTGACCGCCCGGCTGCGCGACCTGGCCCCGGACGTGGTGGTCAACTGCGCCGGCGCGATCGACGGCTCGCCCGCGTCGCTGGCCCGCGGCAACGTGGTCGCGGTGGCCCGGCTGGTGACGGCGGCCGCCGCGATCGGGTGCCGGCTCGTCCACCTCGGCTCGGCGGCGGAATACGGCGTGGTGCCCGACGGCCGCTCGGTGGGGGAGACCTTCACCCCCCAACCCGTTTCGGCGTACGGGATGAGCAAGCTGGCCGGCACCGAGCTGGTCCTCGCCGCCCGCCGCGACGGCCTGACCGCCACCGTGCTGAGGGTCTTCAACCCGATCGGTCCGGGTACGCCGTCGACGCTGCTGCCGGGACGGCTGGTGGCCGCGTTGCGGGACCCGGCGATCCGGCTCGGCCCGCTCGACGGGCACCGCGACTTCGTGGACGTCCGGGACGTCGCGGCCGCGGTCGAGGTCGCCTGCTGGGTCACGGGCGCGTTGCCCGGCGTCGTGAACATCGGCAGCGGCCGCGCCACCGCCCTGCGTGACCTGGCGGCCCTGGCGGCCGGGATGACCGGGGTTCCGCAGCCGATCGAGGAGACCATCGGCTCGGCCCGCTCGGCCGCGGTCACCTGGCAGCAGGCGGACATCACGCTGGCCCGGTCGGTGCTTGGCTTCCGGCCCGAGTACTCCCTCTCGGATTCCGTGCGCTCCCTCGTGGCGGCTTGATGAGCGCTCTGGTCGTACCCGCGTACTTCCATCCCGCCGTGGCCGGCGCCGACTGGAAAGCCTTGGCCACCCACGGATCCGCGGTCCGCGCGGTGATCCTCAACTCGTTCAACGGGCCCGGCCCGGCACCCGAGCGGTCGCTGATCGCGGCCGGGGTGGCGACCGGGCGGCCGCTGCTCGGCTACGTCGACACCGACTACGGGCGGCGTGACCCGGATGAGGTGCTCGCCGACGTGGACCGCTGGCAGGACTGGTATCCGACCAGCGGCCTGTTCCTCGACCGCGTGTCCACTTCTCCGGATCTGCTGATCTGGTACGACGTGGTGCTGTCGGAGATCCGGCGGCGGACCGCCGGCACGGTGGTGTTCAACCACGGCGCCCACCCGCACCCCCGGTACGGTGAGCTCGCCGACGCGCTGGTGACCTTCGAGGGCCCGTACGCCTGGCACCGGGAGATCCAGGTGCCCGCCTGGATCCGCTCGATGCCGGCCGAACGCATCTGGCACCTGGTCTACGACACCCCGTCGGCGCTGTTGCCGGCGGCCCTGTCCCGCGCCGCCGAGGCCGGGGCCGGCGTCGTCTACGTGACCGACCGGACCGGGGTGAACCCGTGGGACGGCGTACCCACCTATCTGGAGTCGCTCGCCCGATGACCGTCCGTCGCCTCCTCATCGCGCTGGTCGCGTTGCTTGTGCTTGCCGCCTGCGGAACCGCCGCGCAGCCGATCGCTTCCTCGCCGCCGATTGTCTCCCCGCCGCCGTCCTCTCCTTCCCCGGCGGCTTCCCCGTCACCCACGCCCACGGTGCGGCCCTCTCGGTCTCCCTCCGTTTCTCCTTCCGCGTCTCCGTCCCGGAAGCCGGCGAAGCGCTGGGTGCCCGCGCCCGGCATCACCTGGCAGTGGCAGCTGACCACTCCGCTCGACCTGAGCGTGGACGCGGCGGTCTACGACATCGACGGCTTCCTCAACAGCGCCGCCGTCGTCGCCGACCTGCACCGCCGCGGCCGGAAAGCGGTCTGCTACGTGGAGGTCGGCGCGGCCGAGGACTTCCGCCCCGACTACCGCGACTGGCCGCGCGAGCTGCTGGGCCGGGCGAACGGCTGGCCCGGCGAGCGGTGGCTCGACATCCGCGACCCGGCCAAGCTGGAACCGGTGCTGGCCAAGCGATTCGACATGTGCGCGGCGAAGGGTTTCGACGCGGTCGAACCAGACCTGATGGACGGGTACGAGGCCGACACCGGCTTCCCGCTCACCGCCGCCCATCAGCTCCGGTTCAACCGTTTCGTCGCGCGGCTGGCCCACGAACGCGGGCTGTCGGTCGCGCTGAAGAACGACGTCGATCAGGCGGCCGAGCTGGTCGGCGACTTCGACTTCACGGTCAACGAGGAGTGCGCCGCGTTCGACGAGTGCCAGGCCCTGAAGCCGTTCATCCAGGCCGGCAAGGCGGTGCTGCACGCCGAGTACGACCTGGCGCCGGCCGAGTACTGCGCCGAGTCCCGCCGCCTCCGGTTGAGCTCCCTGCACAAGAACCGCGAGCTGGACGCCGCCGCCACCCGCTGCTAATCGAGCATCGCGCAGACCGCGGCGTCCACCAGGGCCTTGTTGGCCGCGCCGGCCTTCGGGACGGCCAGACCGAAGATCGTGGTGGTGAGCACCGCGACCGTTCGCCGGCCGGTGGCGTCGGTGTAGGTCTCGCCGGAGTAGCCGGGGACCTGGCCGTTGTGACCCCAGACGGTCCCGCAGGGAGTCGTCACCTGCTCCAGCCCGAGCCCGTACCGGCGGTTCGGGAACTCGGTCTCCTCGGCGACGGTTGTCCGCATCTCCTTCAGCAGGGCAGCCGGCAGGAGCCGGCCGGACAACAGCGCGCGGTCGAAGCGGGCCCAGTCCCGGGCCGAGGAGATCATGCCGCCGGCGGCCCATTCGGTGCTGGCGTTGATGGTGGTGGTGTCGACGTACCCGGCGGCGCGGGCCGGGCCGGCGAACGCGGTTCCGGCGGGTACGCCCGGGGGAAGCAGCGGGCCGATGCGGGCGGCGTCCGGTTCGTAGCCGTGCGCGAGGCCGCGCGTCCTCGGCGTGTCCGCCCCGGTGACCAGGTAGGTGTCGGTCAGGCCCAGCGGCCGGGTGATCCGCGCCCGGATCAGGTCGTCCAGGTGGCGCCCGGTCGCCTTCTCGGCGATCAGGCCGAGCGCGACGTAGTTGGTGTTGCTGTACGAGTAGCCCGCGCCGGGCGCGAACATCGGGTCGTGCCGGACGCCGGCGGCGATCAGCTCCCGGGGTGTCCAGGCCCGGGTGTCCTGGCCGGTGAACGCCCGCAGCACCTCGGGGTCGAAGGTGTAGTTGAACAGGCCGCTGGTGTGGTTGAGCAGCATCCGCAGGGTGATGGCGTTCCCGTTCGGGATGAGGCCAGTCAGCCACTTCTCGACCGGGTCGGTCAGCCGGACCCGGTGCTCGGCCACCAGTTGCAGGACGACGGTGGCCACCATCGTCTTGGTGTTCGAGCCCATCCTGAACCGGTCGCTCGCCGCCATGGTGTGATCGGCCCTGGTCCAGGGTGCCTGCCGGGCGATCTCGACCACCTTCCCGCGGCCGTCGTCGACGCGGACGATCACCCCGGGCGCGCCGGCGTCCACGACCTGCTGGGCCAGCGTGGCCAGCGAAGTCGGCGGAGCATGGGTCTGGTCGGCCGAGACGGGTACGGCCTGAGTTCCGCAGGCGGTCAGCGCCATGACGGCCAGGAGCGCCGGAAAGGGGTTCAGCTTCAGCTTCATGGCACCAGCCTGGGCGGGCCGGGAGCCGGGAACACTGCGGCTGGATCCCCTGGGGGGTGGAGTCAACCCCACCGCGCCGGCACCGGCCGACCCGTCATCATCAACACCGTGAAACTGCGGATGAGCCTGCTGGGCGGGTCGGTGGCGCTGCTGGCCGGCTCGGTCGTGGGCGCCGGGCTGGCCACGCTCTGGATCACCTCGGTGCCGTCGGTCGCGCTGGGCGCCGGAATCCCGCTGACGCTGCTCGCCACCGTGCTGGTCCGCTGGTTCGCCGACCTGCACCGCCGGTGGGCCGCCGACCGGCTGGGCGAACCGGTGCCCCGGCCCTACATCCCGGCGCCGGACGGCGGATGGCTGCCTCGGCTGGGGGCGATCGTGCGCGACCCGGCGAGCTGGCGGGACTGGGCCTGGCTGGTGGCCAACGCGGTCACCGCCTGGTTCACCTCGGGACTGTCGCTGCTGCTCTTCCTCGGCGGCTTCTTCTACCTGCTCTACCCGTTGGTCTACGCGCTCACCCCGTCCGAGGTGTTCCGCACCCCGCTCGGTGACGCCTTCCGGCTGCACAGCGTCACCCAGTCGTTCGTGCTGGTCCCGCTCGGCCCGGTGTTGTTCGTGCTCTGGTACGCGACCGCGCCGCGGCTGGCGAACCTCAACGCCCGGGTGATCCGCGCGCTGCTCGGCCCGACCGAGCAGGCGGGACTGCGGGCCCGGGTCGAGCAGCTGGCGACCTCGCGGGCCGAGACCGTCGACACCCAGGCCGGCGAGCTGCGCCGGATCGAACGGGACCTGCACGACGGGGCCCAGGCCCGGCTGGTGTCCCTGGGCATGAGCCTCGGCCTGGCCGAACAACTGCTGCACGACGATCCCCTGGCCGTGCCGCGGTTGCTGGCCGAGGCCCGCGAGTCGACCGCCGGCGCGCTGACCGAACTGCGTGACCTGGTCCGCGGCATCCACCCGCCGGTCCTGGCCGACCGCGGCCTGGACGGCGCCCTGCGGGCCCTGGCCCTGGCCAACCCGATCCCGACCACCGTGGTGACCCGGCTACCGGGACGGTTGCCGGCGCCGGTCGAGTCAGCGGCCTACTTCGCGGTCACCGAGGCCCTGGCCAACGCCATCAAGCACGCCGGGGCCGGCCACATCGGGATCACCGTGGAGTTCGCCCCTCACCAGGCCGGCCCGACCGGGAACCTGACGGTGCGGGTGACCGACGACGGCCGCGGGGGCGCCTCCGTCGACGGGGGCACCGGCCTGCGGGGCATCGCCCGCCGGCTCGCGGCCTTCGACGGCACGCTGACCGTGGACAGCCCGCCGGGCGGGCCCACCGAGATAAGGATGTCGCTGCCGTGCGCGTCGTCGTAGCCGAAGACCTCACCCTGCTCCGCGAGGGCCTGATCCGGATCTTCCGGGCCAACGGCTGCGAGGTGGTGGACGCCGTCGACGACGGTCCCGCGCTGATCCGGGCCCTGACCACGCATCGGCCCGACGTGGCGGTCGTCGACGTCCGGCTGCCACCGACCTTCACCGACGAGGGCCTGCGCGCCGCGATCGAGGCTCGCCGGCGGATTCCGGGGCTGCCCGTGGTGGTGCTTTCGCAGTACGTCGAGCAGCTCTACGCCCGGGAGCTGATGTCGGACCGGGCCGGCGCGGTGGGGTACCTGCTGAAGGACCGGGTGATGGACGTCGGCCAGTTCGTCACCAACGTGCGGCAGGTCGCCGCGGGCAGCACGGTGATGGACCCCGAGGTGGTCAGCGCCCTGCTCACCCGCCGCTCCACCGACCCGCGGCTGCTGGAGCTGAGCCCACGTGAGCACGAGGTCCTGGCGCTGATGGCCGAGGGCCACTCCAACGCCGCGATCGCCGGCCGGATGTTCGTCACCGAGAAGACCGTCAGCAAGCACAGCCACCAGATCTTCACCAAGCTCGGGCTCAGGCCGTCCGAGGACGACCACCGGCGCATCCTGGCCGTCCTCGCCTACCTGGAGGGCTGACCTGGCGCGGCGCAGGTGCCCGGTGGCAGCTTCGGCTCGCTGAGCTGGGCCATCGACTGGTTGACCTCGGTGTCGGTGGCGAGCTGCCGGTACTGGTCGCCGATCACGATGTCGATCACGTCGGTGGTCCGCTTCGGGTCGTACTGCGGCACCGCCTCGCCGAGGAAGAACGCCCGGATCCACTGGGCGTCGCCGACCGCCTTCGGCCCGTACCGGACGATCGCGGTCTTGGCGTACCTGCTCTTGCTCTCCGCGGGCGGCTGCGTGGTGAACCCGCGGTTCTTGAACTCCTCGCTGGCCCGCTCGGCGACGCCGGCCGTCCGGGTGCCGTTGAGCACCCGGAGCTTCACCTCGTCGGCCGCGGCGGGCAGGGTCACGTTCGCCTGGACCATGCCGGGCGGGCAGTCCTGGCCGGCCGCGCTGTCGCTCTGGCTGTCGCGGACCAGCGTGACCACCACGACGACGATCGCGGCCAGGGCGAGAATTCCCACGACGATCAGTGCTTTGGTACGAGTAAAGCTCACGCACGCGTGACGCACGCCGTCCCGATTCTGTGCACTCGCCCCGGGAACTGGGACGTGCGTCACGTCCCGCGCTCAGTGGTTCACGTCGTACTCCTTGAGCGGTTTGGTGATGGTCCGGCCGTCGCTGAGGGTGATCGTCACCTTGGGATTGGGCGAGCCGTTCCACCCGGTGTTGTCCATCAGCCGGCCGTAGAGGCTGGCCGGCTTCCGCCGCGGCCACCAGGCCGTGAAGCGACCGTTCTTGACCGTGGCCTGCACCCGCATGCCCTGTGTGCGGAAGACGACCGCGGTGACCTCGGCGCCGACCTTGCCCGCGACCAGGAACTGGGTGTTCGTGACCCCGCCCGAGGTCTCCATGACACCGACCGTGGCCAGGGCGTCCGCGGCCGGCGTCTGGGTCAGCGGGCTGGACTGCGCCTGGCCCTCACCGTCGGGGAACTCGGCCGAACGGGTCAGCGACCGCAGGCACTGGGCCTCGCCGCCGGCGGACGCGAGGTAGGTCATCACCCAGGTCCCGCGTACCTCGATGATCTGGGGCGGGTAGCCGACCTGCGTCCAGCTCGCGCAGTCCTTCGCGTAGCGTTCCGCCTCCTCGGCCGTGACCGGATGGGGCTTGGCGTCCCAGGTCGCGAGGGCCGCGTCGTCGTCGGTGCCCAGGATCGGGGCGAGGACCACACCGGCCGCCGCCACGATCGCGGCCATCGCGTACCGGAGGAGCCGGCGGCGGGCCGGGCGGGCGGACATCGCGGACGACGACCGGCCGCCGGGGTCGTTCGCGGTCAATCGGGCCAGCGTGGCCACCGCGCGGGGCGAGCGGCCCAGGCCGGCGGGAACGTCGCGAGCGGGGTCGTGGCGTCGAAGCTGATCGTCGAGGTTCATCACGCGAGTCCCTTTTCGCTGCTGGCGGGCATCCGGCGACCGTCGGCCGAGGGTTCGCCGACCGGGTGTGCGAGGTGGTGCTTGAGGAGCCGGCGCGCGCGGCTCAGGCGGATCCGGTAGGCCACCGCCGAGATGCCCAGCACCTGCGCGGCCTGCGACCCGGTCAGCCCCTCCCAGACCGACAGGCTCAACGCCTCCTGGTGCATCGCGGTGAGCCTGGTCCAGGCCTTGGCCAGATCGACCGAGGTGGCGACCAGGTCGTCGTGCTCGAGCGTCGGCCCGGCCACGGCGACCTGCCCGGCGATGCGGACCGACAGCGCCTGCCCGCGGTGGTCGGCCCGATGCTGGGCCATCAGCAGCCGCCGGGTGATGCCGAACAGCCAGGCGCGGGCCTCGCCCGGGTCGCCGGGCAGGTCGCCGAGGCGTTGCCAGGCCACCGCGAAGGCCTCGGCCACGATGTCCTCGGCCTGGTCGGTGGCGGGCCGGCGCCGGACCACGAACCGGACGAGGTCGGTGTACGTGGAGGCGTACACCTCCACGTAGCGCTCCCGCTGAGGTCGTTCTCGGATCTCTCTCACACCCCAACATGCCGCTGGCCACGCAAGTGTTTCCGGCCGCGATTGAACGTGTTCAATCGCTGCTAGGATACCGGCGCGCCTACCTGGGCCCCGAGCGATTGGGACGACGTTCCGTGCAGTTCCCGTTACGCCAGAGCGACCCGCGCCGGATCGGCCGCTACACCCTGGTCGCCCGGCTCGGTCAGGGCGGCATGGGCGTGGTCTACCTGGGCCGGGACGAGGCCGGCGGGCTGGTCGCGGTCAAGGTGCTACGCCAGGAGCTCACCTACGACGACCAGTTCCGGGGCCGGTTCCGGGGCGAGATCAGCCGGATCCGGCAGGTGCCCCCGTTCTGCACGGCCGCGGTGCTCGACGCCGATCCCGACCACGACCCGCCGTACCTGGTGGTGGAGTTCGTCGACGGCCCCAGCCTGACCCGCCGGGTGGCCGAGCACGGGCCGATGGGCCAGGCCGACCTGCACAGCGTGGCGCTGGGCACGGCCACCGCGCTGGCCGCGATCCACGGCGCCGGTGTCATCCACCGCGACCTGAAGCCGGACAACGTGCTCTTCGCCATGGGCGGCGTCAAGGTGATCGACTTCGGCATCGCGCGTGGGCTCGAGATGACCAGCGCGCACACCCGCACCGGCCAGATGGTCGGCACGGTCGCGTACATGGCGCCGGAACGCTTCGAGTCGGTCGGCAGCGCCCCCGCCGACCCGGCGAGCGACGTCTTCGCCTGGGCCGCGGTGGTCGCCTACGCGGCGACCGGCCGGGCGCCCTTCGACACCGACTCGGTGCAGGGCACCGCCGTCCGCATCCTCACCCAGCCGCCCGACCTGACCGGCGTGCCGGCGTCGCTGCGGGGGCTGCTCGAACGCGCCCTGCAGAAGGATCCGCGGCTGCGCCCCACCGCCCGGGAGCTGCTCGACCTGCTGCTTCCGCGCAACCGCCCGGCCGACGTGTCCGCGGCGGTGGCCGGCCTCGGCCCGCCGACCCATCGGCTCGAACTCCAGAACTTCGTCACCGGGCAGGTCCAGCCGTTGCGGCCGGCCCCGGGCCCGCGGCGGCGGACCCGTCGGCTCGGCGTGGCCGCCGCCGCGGCCGCCGCGCTGCTGCTGCTCGTCGGCGCGGGCGCCGTGCTGGTGCTCGCACCCTGGGACGGCCCGCGACGGGCCGGTGAACAGCTGACCACGGCCGCGCCGTCCCGGCCGCCCAGCACGCCACCCCGGGCCACCGCCTCCGGGCCGGCGTTCGTGTTCACCGTGCGGGGCTGGTCCGGCGGCCGGTTGCGGGTCACCGACCCGACCTCGGTCTCCACCGCGTACCAGACGGCGAACGTGCTGCTGGGCGACGAACCGGCCGGGACCCTGACGGTCTACCGGCCGGGCGCCTTCGACCCGGCCGGCCTGGACGGCACCGAGCGGGTCACCGTGGGCGGCCGCCCGGCCCGATGGGACGAGACCTACCCCACCACGCCGAACAACACCGATCGGATGCTCGCCTGGCAGTACGCCGACAACGCGTGGGCGACCATCCAGACCGTCCGGGACGGTCAGCCGTCCTTCGACCAGCTGCGCTCCCTGGCCGGCGGCCTGCGCACCGGCGGGTCGGTGGTGGCCCGGCTGCCGTTCCGGCTGACCTACGTGCCCAAGGGCTATCAGGCGGTGGAGGTCGGCACCCAGGTCGAGACCGGTGCGGCCAGCCCGGCGCAGTACGGCGACGCCCAGCCCGCCGCGGTGGTGTTCGCCGGGCCCGCGCCGAAGCCGACCGGCCTGCTCCGGCCCTGGGATCCGAAGAGCGAGGGCGCGCGCAGCCCGATCAAGAACAACTTCCTGGTCTCGGTGGCCCTCGGGACGCAGCACAAGGTCGGTGCGTCGGGCTGCCTGGACGGGTTCTGCTACCTGTGGACCGGCGACGGACGGACCCGGATCGACGTCGTCAGCTTCGACCGGCTCTCCGATCGGGAGGCGCTCAAACTGCTGGACGGGCTGAAGCTCGGCCCGATGGACGACCCCGGCGGCTGGTTCGACGCGAATACCGCGGTTCAGGGCCGGGCCTGAGGGTACGGCCACGGGCTGACACTGATGCCGGTCCAGCTCGTTGCGCTTAGGGTGTGGACCGGGGTACGTACCAGGCCGTCCGCGCCTGATGAACGGGGGAGGGCGCGATCGATGGGCGAGGTTGAGCCCCGGCCCGGCAGCGGGGTGTTCGCCGGTGGCGGTGAGGTCGGCCGTGACCTCGCGACCGTGCCCTGGGAGGCGACACCGCTGGGGTCACCGGCGGACTGGCCCCAGAGCCTGCGGACCGCGGTCAGCATCCTGCTTTCGTCCCGGTTCCCGATGTGGATGGCCTGGGGCCCGGATCTGACCTTCTTCTGCAACGCCTCGTACCGGCGCGACACCCTGGGCCGCAAGTACCCGTGGGCCCTGGGCCGACCGGCCAGCGAGGTGTGGGCCGAGATCTGGCCCGACATCGGCCCCCGCGTCGAGACCGTCCTCTCCACCGGCGAGGCCACCTGGGACGAGGCGCTGCTGCTGTTCCTGGAACGTTCCGGGTACAGCGAGGAGAGCTACCACACCTTCTCGTACAGCCCGTTGCGTGACGACGACGGCGCGCTCGTCGGGCTTCTGTGCGTGGTCAGCGAGGAGACCGAGCGGGTGATCGGCGCTCGGCGGATGGGCACCCTGCGCGATCTCGGCTCCGACCCGAGCGTCGTGCGGACCGAACAGCAGATGCTGGCGTTCGCCAGCGCCCAGCTCGCCCGCAACCCGCGCGATCTGCCGTTCACGCTGACCTACCTCTTCGACGGGCCCGGGGCCCGGCTGGCCGGCTCGTCCGGCCTCGGCGCGGGTCATCCGGCCGCCCCGGCGGTGCTGGGCGCCAACTCGCCGGTGTGGCCGGTGGCGGCCCTGGCCCGGGGCGAGTCGGCCGAGGTGGCCCTGACCGGCGACGCGTTCGCCGAGCTGCCGCGGGGGGACTGGCCGGAACCACCGACCCAGGCGCTGCTGGTGCCGCTGCTGCAACAGGGGAGCGCGCCGTACGGGTTCATGGTGGCCGGCCTGAACCGCTACCGGGCGTTGGACGACGGCTACCGCGGGTTCGTGGAACTGGCCGCCGGTCACGTCGCCACCGGCATCGCGTCGGCCCGCAGCTACGAGGCCCAGCAGCGGCGGGCCGAGGAGCTGGCCGAGCTCGACCGGGCCAAGACCGCGTTCTTCTCCAACGTCAGCCACGAGTTCCGCACCCCGCTCACCCTGATCATGGGACCGCTCGAAGACCTGCGGAACCGCCTGGGCCCGGGCGACGAACGGCTCGCGGCCGAGCTCGATGTCATCCACCGCAACGGGTTACGGCTGGGCAAGCTGGTCAACACCCTGCTCGCCTTCTCCCGCATCGAGGCCGGGCGGATGCAGGCCCGGTACGAGCCGGTCGACCTGGCCACCGCCACCGCCGAGCTGGCCGGCGTCTTCCGGTCGGCCATCGAGCGGGCCGGCCTGACCCTGGAGGTCGACTGTCCGCCCCTCCCGCGGCCGGTGTACGTCGACCGGGCGCTGTGGGAGCGGATCATCCTCAACCTGCTCAGCAACGCGCTCAAGTTCACCTTCGAGGGGGGCGTGCGCATCGCCGTGCGGCCGGCCGGCGACCGGGCGCTGGTCACCGTGACCGACACCGGCGTCGGCGTGCCCGAACCCGAGATGCCGCGCCTGTTCGAGCGCTTCCACCGCATCGAGAACGCCCGGGCCCGCTCCAACGAGGGCAGCGGCATCGGCCTGGCCCTGGTCAAGGAACTCGTCGAACTGCACGGCGGCACGATCACCGCGGAGAGCCCCCTCGGCGAGGGTACGACCTTCGCCATCCGGCTGGCCTACGGCGCCGAGCACCTCCCGGCCGAGTCGCTGACCGGCGCCGGCGCCGCGACCGGGCCCTCGGTCGCCGAGCCCTACGTCCAGGAGGCCCTGCGCTGGCTGCCGGACGCCCCGTCGGCTCCGGAGGGGACGGCCGCCGCGGACGGCCGGGGCCCGTCGGTGGGTACGCCGGCCCGGGTGCTGGTCGCCGACGACAACACCGACATGCGCGACTACCTCCTCCGGCTGCTGCGCTCGGCCGGCCACCACGTGCACGGCGTCGCCGACGGGCGCGACGCGCTGGAGGCCGCCCGTACCCAGAACCCCGATCTGATCGTCAGCGACGTCATGATGCCGCGCCTCGACGGTCTCGCGCTGGTCGCGGCCCTGCGGGCTGATCCGCGTACGGCGGGCACCCCGGTGCTGCTGCTCTCGGCCCGGGCCGGGCAGGAGGCGTCGATCGAGGGCCTGGAGGCCGGCGCCGACGACTACCTGGTCAAGCCGTTCTCCTCGGCCGAGCTGCTGGCCCGGGTCCGCGCCAACGTCGAACTCGCCCGCCTGCGCAACCACCACGCCCGGTTCCGTACGGCGCTGATCGACTCGCTCCAGGAGGCGTTCTTCGTCTGCGACGAGAGCGGCGCGGTCATCGAGATGAACTCGGCCTTCTCCGACATCCTCGGGTACGGGCCGGAGGGCCTGCCGTACGCGTCGCTGCCGCCGTGGTGGCCCGACCCCGAGACCGACCCCGAGGGTCATCGGCAGGTCGAGGCGGCCCTGGCCCAGCTGATCGACCAGACCCGCGGCTCGTACACGATCCCGGTGATCCACCGGGACGGCCACCGACTGTGGGTCGCGGCCGCCTTCAACCAGGTGGAAGACCCGGACACCGGCCGGCGGGTCATCGTCGGCACCTTCCGCGACGTCACCGCCGAGCACTACGCCGTCCAGCGCGAGAGCGCCCTGGCGGCGGTCAGCGTGCGCCTGGCACAGGCCGAGAGCCTGGCCGACGCGCTGGACGGCGTGCTGCACACGCTGAAGGGGCTGTGGCGGGCGACCGAGGCGCACGCGGTGGTCTTCGACGGTTCGCCCAGCCCGCCGGGCTTCGACGAGCTGCCCGAGAGCCGGCGGGCCACGCTCACCGCCCTGCGTGACGGTCCGCTGCTCACCCCGGTGGCCGACGAGCCGGGCGGCGCCGGCATCGCGCTGGAACACCCCGGCGGCACCATGGTGCTGTGGATCGAGCTGGCCGAGAACCGGCCGTTCACCGAGCACGACCGGACCCTGCTGGCCCTGCTGGCCGGCCACCTCGGTCAGGGCCTGCGCCGGATACATCAGATCGATCAGCAACGCGAGACGGCGCTCGCCCTGCAACGGGCCATCCTCGGCCCGGCCCAGCTGCCGGCCGGATTCGCCGTGCGTTACGCGCCCGCGACCCGGCCCCTGAAGGTCGGCGGCGACTGGTACGACACGGTCACGCTGACCGGCGGCCGGATCGGCATCGTCGTCGGCGACTGCGTCGGCCACGGCCTGCAGGCGGCCACCGTCATGGGCCAGCTCCGCAGCGCCTGCCGGGCGCTGCTGCTGCAGAACACCGACCCGGCACAGACGCTGACGGCCCTGGACCGGTTCGCCGCCCAGCTTCCCGGCGCCATGTGCGCCACGGTGTTCTGCGGCGTCCTCGACCCGGCCACCGGGGAACTCGCCTACTCCAGCGCCGGTCACCCGCCGGCCGTCGTCACCCACGCCGACGGCAGCACCGACCTGCTCGACCAGGGGCGGTCCCGCCCGCTCGGGGTGAACTCCCGCGGCGATCGCCCGCAGGCGCAGTACGCCGTCCCGTCCCGCGCCACCCTGCTGCTCTACACCGACGGGCTGGTCGAACGCCGCCGGCAGCCGCTGACCGCCGGCATCGAGCGGGTCTCGGCCGCGGTCCAGCAGGGGCGCGCCCTGGCTCTGGAGGAGCTCGCCACCGAGGTGATGGCCGGCATGGCCCCGCCTTCCGGCTACGACGACGACGTGGCCCTGCTGCTCTACCGGCATCCCGGCCCGCTGGAGATCGACTTTCCGGCCGAGGCGGCGGTGCTGGCGCCGGTCCGGTCGGCGCTGCGGGGCTGGCTCGCCCGCTGCGGCATCGACCCCACGACGGCCCAGAATGTGCTCGTCGCCGCCGGTGAGGCTTGTGCCAACGCGGTCGAGCACGGCCACCGGCACCTCACCCGCGGCCAGATCCGGTTGCGGGCCGCGGCAACAGCCGGCCACCTCAACCTCACCATCAGTGACAGTGGCCGCTGGAAACCACCCGAGCCGGCCGCCGACCCGCATCGGGGACGAGGACTGATCCTGATGAGAGCGTTGATGACCGAGGTAACCGTCACCACCAGCGCGGCCGGCACGGTCGTCGGCCTGCAGGCGAGGATTTCCGGATGAGCACCGAACTGACGTTCAGCACGGGCCGCGGCCCGGACGGCGCCGTCGTCCTCGCCGCCGTCGGCGAGATCGACATGAGCAACGCCGCGCGGTTCGGTACGGCGTTGTCCGACGCCCGCGGCGAGGCCGCCGACGGCCCGCTGGTGCTCGACCTGACCCGGGTCGAATACCTCGACAGCGCCGGCCTGGCCGCCATGTTCCCGCACGTCGAGAGCTTGCGGCTGGTGGCCGGCCCACTGCTCGCGCCGCTGCTCGCGGTGGCCGGACTGGACGACATCACGACCATCGCCTGACCTCCGCGCCACCGGGATTGGCCCATCGGCGTACCGTTCTCACCATGACGACCTACTCCGGCCCGGCCAAGCTGATCCTCGAAGACGGCACGACCGTGGTCGGCATGGCCTCCCTGAGCACCAACCAGAACAGGGGTATCAACGGTTGGGGCGGCAAGTTCCGCCCCGACCAGGCCAGCGCCGACCTTCGCAACGCCAGCGACAAGTTGAAGGTGGAGCTGGAGCTGCCCTACGACCGGATCGGCGAGGTCACGGTGACCGGCGTCCGGAAGCTGCTGGCCACGCAGATCCTGATGTCGCTGGTCGGCCGCGGCCCCACTCCGTTCTAGGGCGTTGTCCTAGCCCCACCCGTCGCAGGCGTCAGTGCATCATCACTGGCGCCTCGACGGTGTTGCCGGCGTCGCCCTCGCCCACCTTCGCGGCCGGCCGTTTGCGCGGCAGGAACGCGATCGGGATGAACGTCGCGAGCACCAGCGCGAAACCGACCCAGAACGTGGTGCCGAACGAGTCGGCCACGAACGCCAGGCCCCGCTCCAGGATGTTCGGCGGCACCGGCAGCTGCGCGCCCTGCTGGTGGGCGATCGCGGCGCCCGCCTCGGTGATCGGCTCGCCGGTCCGCGGGTTGGTCAGGCCCGGGATCGGGTCGGACTGGTTGAGCCGGCTGGTGAGGACCACCGACATGATGGCCGAGCCGATCGAGCCGCCGATCTGCTGCAGGATGTTCACCAGGGTCGAGCCGCGAGCCACCTCGTTGCTGGTCAGCGTCCGCAGCGCCGAGGTCATGATCGGCATCATGGTGCCGCCCATGCCCAGGCCCATCACGAACAGCGAGCCGCACAGCAGCAGGTAGGACGTGTCGGTGCCGACCTGGGTGAAGGTGAAGAAGCCGGCGGCGATGAGCGCCATCGCGAACGGCACGGTGCGCCCGACCGGGATGCGGTCGGCCAGCGTTCCGGCGATCGGCATGGTGATCATCGCGCCGATGCCCTGCGGCGCCATCAGCAGACCGGCGTGCAGTGTGGACTCACCGCGGACCTGCAGGAAGTAGCTCGGGAAGAGCAGGCCGGCGCCCATGAACGCGATCACGAACACGAACAGCGACAGGGACGAGACGCTCAGGTTGCGGTTGCGGAAGAGCCGCAGGTCGAGCAGCGGGTGCTTCGGCTTGAACGAGTACAGGACGAAGCTGACCAGCAGGATCAGCCCGGCCAGCATGGTGATCCACACCTTGGGCGTGGTGATCGTGCCGGTCTCGGGGAGCGAGGACACGCCGTACAGGAACAGGGCGAGGCCCGGCGAGAGCATCAGCATGCCGAGGAAGTCGAACGACTCGCCCGGCTGCGGGCTGTCCTTGGGCAGCGCGAACAGGGCGTAGATCAGCGCGATGATGCCGATCGGCAGGTTGATCAGGAAGACCCAGTGCCAGCTCGCCGCCTCGATCAGCCAGCCGCCGAGGATCGGGCCGCCGATCGGGCCCAGCAGCATCGGGATGCCGAGCACGGCCATCAGCCGGCCGATCCGCTGCGGCCCGGCCGCCCGCGTCATGATCGTCATGCCGAGCGGCATCAGCATGCCGCCGCCGAGGCCCTGCAGCACCCGGTAGGCGACGAGCTGCTCGATCGAGTCGGCGGTCGCGCAGAGCACCGACCCGAGGGTGAACAGCAGCAGCGCGAGCATGTAGAGCCGCTTGGTGCCGAACCGGTCGGCCGCCCAGCCACTGAGCGGGATCACCGTCGCGAGCGCCAGCGTGTAGCCGGTCATGGTCCAGGCGACCTGCGCGTACGTCGCGTCGAACTCGGTCTGGAAGGTCGGCAGGGCGACGCTGACCACGGTGATGTCGAGGATCGACATGATCGCGCCCAGGACCACCACGCCGGCGATCTTCAGCACGGCGGCGTCCAGCTTCTGCGGTGGCGCGGCGGCTTGATCGGTCACGGGTAGCTCCAGATTCTGTCTGACGTTTGGGTCGGTGAGACCGCCCGGGCAGGCGATGATGCTGCCATCCCGGGCGAACGCGGACAGCCCGTTTCCGCAATTCGCACCGGCCCGAAACCTAGTCTGAACTGGGTTTGTTACTCGTCGCCCCGCCTTCGAGCGTGACGATCAACACGTCCGGCCGCCGCCGCGGACGGAAGACATCGACAAAATCCCCTACAATGCGGTCGGCCGTACGGAGATCCACGGGAGGGCGCCGACGTGACCGACAACGAGTTCGCGCCTGCGGGAATCGACGTCACGAGGCCCAGCGTCGCCCGCGTCTACGACTTCATGGTCGGTGGCAAGGACCACTTCGCGGTCGACCGGATGGCGGCCCAGCAGGCGCTGGCCATCATGCCCGACGCGCAGGAGGCCGGCCGCGCCTGCCGGGCGTTCCTGCGCCGCGCGGTGCGCTATCTGGCCGCCGAGGCCGGCATCCGCCAGTTCCTCGACATCGGCTCGGGGCTGCCCACCCAGACCAACGTGCACCAGGTCGCCTACGAGGTCGATCCGACCGCCCACGTGGTCTATGTGGACAACGACCCGATGGTTCTCGTGCACGGCCGCGCGCTGCTCGCGGACGAGCCGAACACCACGGTCATCGAGGCCGACATCCGCACGCCCGAGAAGGTCCTCGAACACCCCGTGGTCCGCCAGTGCCTCGACTTCACCGAGCCGATCGGCCTGCTGCTGCTGTCGATCCTGCACCACGTGCACGACACCGAGGACCCGGGCCGGATCGCCGCCACGCTGCGCGACGCGCTGCCCGCGGGCAGTCACCTGGCCCTGATCCACTTCTGGGACCCGGCCGACGAGCACCCGGAGATCTCCGAGAAGGTGCGCGAGGCCGAGCACGTGTTCAACACGACCATGGGCACCGGCCGGTGGCGGCGCCGCGACGAGATCCAGGCGTACTTCGGCGACTTCGAGATGGTCGAGCCGGGCCTGGTGCCGCCGGTCGAGTGGCGCCCCGGCGACGAGGCGCCGGTCGACCAGAAGGACACGTACTACAGCATGATCGGCGGCGTCGCCCGCAAACCCTGACGCCACCGTGAGGCGGCGCTGACGAACGCGCCGACTCTGACTACCGCCACCGCCACCCGGGCGGCGGCAGTAGCGGAGGACTGACTCATGGGACGACGAATCATCATGGTGGCCGCGGCGATCATCGCGACCACGGCCGCGACCCTGACGGCGCCCGCCCCGGCCTCGGCCACGGTCACCTGTAACGGACTGGCGGCGACCGTGGCCGGCGTGACCGGCACCGGCGGCGCCGACGTCATCATCGGGACCGACAGCGGCGAGACCATCGACGGCGGCGCCGGCGACGACACGATCTGCGCCCGCGGCGGCGTCGACACGGTCTACGGCGGCAAGGGCGAGGACCTCATCTTCGGCGGCCCCGGCGCGGACGGCATCTGGGGCGACTCCGGGTCGCCGGCGACCGTCTTCGGTGACGCCGACCGCATCTACGGCGGCGACGGCAACGACTACCTCGACGGGCAGATCGGCGACGACAGCCTGCACGGCGAGAACGACAGTGACACGGTCAAGGGCGGCGACGGCGGCGACTACCTCGACGGCGGCACCGGCCAGGCCGAGACGGTCGGCGGGGTGAGCGACCTCTGCATCGGCAACGGCGGCAACGACACCTTCGCCGCCACCTGCGAGCAGACCGTCTCGTGATCGGCGACCCGCGATGACGCCGGTCCCGGCGTCATCGCGGCCCCGCCAAGAGTCGTTCATCGAGGCGGATTGGTATTTCGACGGGTTGGGTACAAGGGATGCGTCTGCGGGAGATGCCCGCCGTCGAAACGGAGCAAAGTCATGCTGATTCTGGGCCTCATCCTCTTGCTGCTGGGCATTTTCCTGAAGGTGTCGATCCTCTACACGATCGGCATCATTCTCCTGGTCATCGGTGCTGTGCTCTGGATCCTCGGCGCCGTCGGCCGTCCGGTCGGTGGCCGAAAAGTCTGGTTCTGACCCGGCCGCTCGGAAAAGGTGAAAAGGGCGTCCCGCTTTCGAGCGGGCGCCCTTTCGCGCGCCCGGAATGAAGCGATGCGCGCCCGGAGTCAAGCGATGCGCCCGGCATCAATCGGGCGGGCCGATCACGATGACCGCATTGTGGCCGCCCATGCCGAGCGATGACTTGACCGTCAGGCCCGGCTCGATCGGTTGCACGCCGGCCAGTAGCTGTGGGTGAGCCTCGGCGACGGCCGGGGGAGCGGGGATGACGCCGCGGCGGTAGGCGAGCGCGCTGACCGCGATCTCCACGGCCGAGGCGGCGCCCTGGCAGTGCCCGGTGAGAGGTTTCACCGAGAAGACCCGGGCGGCCGGCGGGAACAGCGAGGCGAGCATCGCCGACTCGGCGGCGTCGCACTGGCGGGTGCCGGGGCCGTGCGCGTTGAGATAGCGCACCTCACCGGCGTCGGCACCGGCGCCGGCGATGGCGTCGGTGAAGCAGCGCCGGACCGAGTCCAGCCCCGGCTCGATCGAGGTGACGTGGTAGGCGTCGTGGGTCATGGCGCCGCCGTGGACCCGTGCGTACGGGCGGCCGTCGCCGGCCGACAGGACGAAGGCGACCGAGGCCTCGCCCATGACGAAGCCGCGGCTGCCGGCCTGGAACGGCCGGGACGCCAGCAGCGGCGCCGTGTCGGTGACCGCGACCCCGAGCCCGACGAAGTGCTCCAGCGTCTCGGGGGTGCAGGACAGGTCGGTCGCGATGAGGATCACGTCGTCCACCACGCCCGCGTCGATCCAGGCCTTGGCGGTGATCACGCCGGCGTTGCCCGAGGCGCACATCGCCGAGACGGCCATGGCCGGGCCCCGGAAGCCGTACTCCTGCATCAGCAACGACATCGGGGTGGAGGGCATCAGGGCCAGGTAGTCGCGGGTGGAGACCCTGCGGTCGCGGACGGTGTAGAAGTCCCGCCACAGGTCGACCTCGCCGAGGACGGTGGCGTGCAGCAGGCCGACCCGCAACCCGGGCACCCAGCCGTTCGCCTTGGCGTCCTCGATGGCCTCCCGGGCCGCGGCGCGCATGGCCCGGGCGAAGCGGCTGGGCCCGTCGGCGGGGTCGCCGCCGTCCGGCACGTGGGCGGCGTACCCGGCATCGTCCGGTCCGGGCCGGTAACCCGGGCTGGGCGTGCAGGCCGACCGCCCGGTGAGCAGCCCGTCCCAGAGTTGTTCGCGTCCCCAGCCGTAGCCGGTCACGGCGCCGACGCCGTGGATCCCCGTCATCATGGACCCAACCGTCGTGCGGGCGGCACCTCGCGGCCAGCCTTTCGAGCGAGGTCGAAAGGCCGGCTCAGCCCGCCGGTGCTTCGTGGCTGTCATGCATCAGGGGTGCTACGGCGCCGCCGGTGCGGTCCGGCCGTACAGTCGGCGGTGACACGACCGGAGGGCGGCAGATGGCATCGGACGCCACCACACCACGGGTCCGGGACGCCGAGCGGACCCGGGCCGAGATCATCGACGTGGCCACGCACGAGTTCGCCGACCAGGGGTACGCCGGCGCCCGGGTCGACGAGATCGCGGCCAAGACCCGCACCACCAAGCGGATGATCTACTACTACTTCGGTGGCAAGGAGGGGCTCTTCCTGGCCGTCCTGGAGCAGGCGTACCGGCACATCCGGTCGCTGGAGCAGCAGCTCGACGTGGACGACCTGGAGCCGGTCGAGGCGTTGCGCCAGCTGGCCGAGCTGACCTTCGACCACCACGAGTCACATCAGGACTTCGTGCGGCTGGTCGCGATCGAGAACATCCACTACGCCGAGCACCTGCGTCAGTCGAGTTCCCGTGAGGTGCTCGCCGCGCCCGCGCTCGATGTGCTGACCCGGATCATCGACCGCGGCCGGGCCGCCGGGATCTTCCGCGACGATCTCGACGCTCTCGACGTACACATGGTCATCAGTGCTTTTTGTGTCTTCCGAGGCGCCAACCGGTACACGTTCCGGGCCATCTTCGACCGCGACCTGCTCGACCCGGGCCTGCGCGACCACCTGCGCACGATGATCGGCGACCTGGTCGTGGCCCACCTGACCTCGCGCCCGTGACTCGCCGCATCCGGACCCGATCTTGACGGCGGGCTCACGCGCCGAATATCGTTTCGATTCGCCTATGAATTGATATGCACGGCGCGAGGAGCGATCATGCCCGCCAGCCGCCGTCGACGGGTCATCCTGGACACCGACGCCAAGAACGAGGCCGACGACCAGTTCGCCATCGTGCACGCGCTGATGTCGTCGACGCTCGACGTTCGAGGGCTGATCGCCGCGCACTTCGGCGACCGCCGCAGCGAGCACAGCATGGCGGACTCCCGGGCCGAGATCGACCTGCTGCTCGGGCTCACCGGCCAGGCGGGTCAGGTCGTGGTGGCCGACGGCGCTGCCGCCGGTATCACCGACGAGTCGTCGCCGCGGGACAGCCCCGGCGCACGCCTGATCATCGAGGAGAGCAAGCTCGCCACCGCGGACGACAAGCTCTACGTCGCCTTCCTCGGCCCGCTGACCGACATGGCCTCGGCCATCCTGCTCGACCCGGCCATCGTCGGCCGCGACGTCGTGGTGATCTGGATCGGCGGCGTCGGCCACGGCGGCGTCGAGACCTCGCCCGGCATCGAGTTCAACCTCAGCAACGACATCGCCGCCGCCAACGTGGTCTTCGACTCCGGCATCACGGTGTGGCAGGTGCCGTCCGATGTGTACTCGCAGGTGTCGGTGAGCTACGCCGAGCTCGAGGAGAAGATCGGCGGCACCTCCGAGCTGGCCGACTATCTGATCCGGCAGATGGTCGAGTGGAACGCCGCCCACCACCCGGAACCGATCGAGTCCCGGTCGCTGGGCGACTCGCCCGCCATCGCCCTCATGCTCTATCCGCGCGGCGGCCAGTTCCGCACCGTGCCGGCGCCCCGCTTCGGGCGAGAGGGCCACTACCTGCCCGGTTCCGGGCATCCCATCCGGGTCGTCGAGGCCGTCGACGTCCGGTTCCTGCTCGAGGACATGTTCGCCAAGATCCGCCGCTTCGGCCGGCAGCAGAAGCTATCGGGGCTGTAACCTGGTGCCGTCCACGACGTAGGCGCCGGCCAGGGAACCAGCGGGTTCGAGGGCGAGGCGGACAACGGCGGCGCCCACGGACTCCGGGGTCGGCGCCGCCGGCAGGGCCGCCCGGAAGGCCTCCGGGGTCGAGCCGGACTTCTCGGCGTACCCCCGGATCGCGGTTTCCCCGACCGTGGTTCCCGGCGTGATGACCGGTAGCACCGTGGTCATCGTGATGCCGGTCGCCTCGGCCGCGGCGTAGCCGGTGATCAGCCGGACGGTGGCCTTCGCGCCGGCGTACCCACCGCTGAGCGGCGAACCGCGCAGCTCGGCCGCGCTGCCGAACACGATCACCCGCGAACCCGGCGCGAGCGGCACGCGCAAGGCCGCCCGCAGCCAGGTGAAGGCGATGCGTACGTCGGCGTGCCAGTGCGCCGAGAAGGTTTCCCAGGTGTGCCCGCTCAGCGGCGCCATCGGCGGGACCGCCCCGGCCGTGAGCACCAGCAGGTCGGGGTTCCGGCCGGCCAGCACCTTCTCGGCGAAGGCCTCGTCGGTGGCATGGCCCTGATCACCGTCCAGGTCTCCGAGCGATGACAGGTCGCGGGCCACGACGGTCACGTGCGCTCCCGCGTCCCGGGCGGCCACGGCGATGCCGAGTCCCAGGCCGCGGCTGCCGCCGACCACCACTACAGTTCTGCCGGTCATTGTCGTCATCGGTTCCTCCAGAGCATCGGGTTCACCCAGGAAGATCCCGCCCGGCGCCCAGACTCACCGGCTGCCCGAAGATCGGGAACAGTTCCGGTTGCAGGAAGATGTGGATCCGCCGGATGCCGCCCGCGTCCAGGTCGAGCACCTGCAGCGCGTGGGCCTCGGCCCCGGCGTACATCGCGAGCGTCGGCTGGTCGTTGGCCCCCGGCCGCACCTCGAGGACGGTGAAGCGGCCCGGCTCGCGCAGCACATGCGCGCCGAGGAAGCCGAGGACCGCACCGCGTCCGGCGAACCAGGTGGCGTGCGGCGGCATCTCCAGGGTCACGTCCTCACGCAGCACCGCCGTGAGCGCGCCGACATCGGCGTTCTCGAAGGCCTCGACGTAACGCCGCAGCCGGGCCCGGGTCGCAGGGTCGTCCGGCTCGCTCAGCTCGTCCGGATCGGGGGACAGCCGGGCCATCCGGTCGCGGGCGCGCAGCAGGGCGCCGTTCACCGCGACGGTCGTGGTGTCCAGCGCGGCCGCCACCTCGTCCGCGGAGAGCTGGGCGACGTCACGCAGGAGCAGCGCCGCCCGCTGGCGTACCGGAAGGTGGTGCAACGCCGCGACGAACGCCAGCCGCACCTGCTGCCGGGTCGCCGCCACCTCGGCCGGATCCACCGGGAACGGCGCGATCCACGGGGTGCCCGCGTCGGCCGGCCGGGCTCGACGGCGCCAGTCCGGCTCGGGGCCGCCCAGCCCGGCCGGCAACACCCGGCGGGCGCGCTGCTCGAGCTGGCGCAGGCACACGTTCGTGGCGATCTGATGCAGCCAGGTCCGCGGGGACGACCGGCCCTCGAACCGGTCGAAGCCCCGCCACGCCCGCAGGAACGTCTCCTGGGCGGCGTCCTCGGCATCGGCCGCCGAACCGAGCATCCGGTAGCAGTGGGCGACGATCTCCCGCCGCCAGGGCTGGGCCAGCTCGGCGAAGTCGGCCACGATCTCGACACTACGTTCCACGTGCACCTCCGGCCCGTACTGATCCCGGCCGAGGCTGAGACTCACCGGCCCGTCACCAACTGGACACCCTTCCGGCTGAAGGTCCGTCCCATCCGCACCGGCCGGCCCTCGCGTCGGTGCCCGCCCTCGCGTCGTGCCTGCTCTCGCTGGGTGCCGGCCCTCGCTCTCTGGTTGGTGACAACGCAGGCGCGCCGGCTTGCTACCAACCAGTTAGTAACAAGTGGTTGGCCAGCAGCGCGACCGTCGCCTGGGCGATCAGCCAGGTGCGGCGGCGGTCGACCGGCAGGAGGGCGGCCGCGGCGGGCAGCCAGACGACGAAGGGCAGCCAGATGCGCTCGACCTCAGCCTTGCTGTAGCCGGAGAGGTCGGCGGCGACGATCGCGGCCGTGGCGGCCAGGGTCAGCAGCGGCCCGGCGTGTTCGCGAAGGCCGGCGTGTTCGCGAAGGCCGGCGTGATCAGGGAGGTCGGCGGGGAGCACACGGGCGGGGGAGCGGAACAGGCCGGCGGGGGAGCGAAGCGGACGGGCGGATGAGCTGGGCGGACCGGCGGGTGAGCGGAGCAGATCGGCGGGTGTGCGGAGCAGAACAACGGCGCGGCGCAGGATGACGGTTGCGGCCGGGCCCGCGGAGACGGCCAGGACGATGGCGAGGTTCGCCCAGATCCAGTACGCGTACGCCCGGTCCGCGGCCACCCCCTGGTAGTAGCGCTCGACCACCAGGTGGTAGCCGGTCAGCCAGTTGAAGCCGGCCAGGGTGAACGCCGCCACGACCACGGCCGCCCCGGCGGTGACCCAGGCCATGTCGCGCAGCCGGGCCCGGCCGAGCCAGACCACCGCCAGCGCGATCGGGGCGATCAGCACCAGCCCGTACGACAGGTAGCACCCGGCGCCGAGCAGCAGGCCCGCGCCCACCAGCCGCACCGGCGACCGGCGCCGGACCCCGGCGGCGAGCAGGGCGAGGCCGGTGGCGGTGACCCCGGCGAAGAGGCCGTCGGCCGAGACGCCGATCCACACGGCGCCGGGGAACAGCACGAGGAACGGCACGACCGCCCGGGCCGCGTCCTCGGTGCCGAGCAGCCGGACGGTGTGCGGCACGGCGACCGCGGTGGCCGCGCCGGCCAGGATGCAGAGGACGCCGGCCCAGCCGCCGCCGGACAGGCCGATCCGGTCGAGGGCGAGGAAGACGAGCAGCGCCCCGGGCGGGTGGCCGGACACGTGTGTGGTCCACGAGTCGGGCTGGAAGTCGAGGATGCGGCCGGTGAAGCCGCGCAGCATGGCCGCGACGTCGGTGACGCCGGGGACCTCGTGCAGGTATTCCCACTTGGTGGTGAGCCGCCCGGCCAGGCCGCGTTGCCAGCCGTCGACCAGGGCCAGGGCGGTGATCCAGGCCGCCGCGGTGGCGTAGGCGAGCAGGCACAGCTTCCGCCAGGACAGGCGGCGGGACAGCTCGAAGCCGTAGCGGCAGACCAGAACGGCGATCACCAGCGCGGGTACGGTGCCGGGGCCGAGATGGGGCCGCCAGTGCGCGAACAGCGGCGCGGTGCTGGCGTGCACCGGGCGCCCGGCCAGCCAGAGCAGAACGCCCGCGATGGACGCGAGGGCGAAGAGCCCGAACGCGCCCGAGGCGACGGCCAGGTCGGCCCGTGACCGGACCGGCCTCATCCGCGGAGCGGGGCGGTGGCGAACTCGGCCATCCCGTCGGCCAGCCCGATCGACGCCGCGAAGCCGAGCTCGGCCGAGGCCCGGTCGGCCGAGGCGACCACGTGCCGGACGTCGCCGAGGCGGAATTCCCCGGTGATCAGCGGCGCCGGTCCACCCGCGGCGGTGGCGAGCGCGGTGGCCATCGCGCCGATCGTGGCGGGCCGGCCGGACGCCACGTTGTAGGCGCGGAAGCCGGGGCGGTCGGCCTCCAGCGCCGCCACGTTGGCCGCGGCCACGTCGCGGACGTGCACGAAGTCGCGTCGCTGGGCGCCGTCCTCGAAGACCCGGGGCGGGCGGCCGGCCTGCAACGCGGAGCGGAAGATGGCCGCGACCCCGCTGTACGGCGTGTCCCGCGGCATGCCGGGGCCGTACACGTTGTGGTAGCGCAGGGCGGTCACCGCGCCGCCGCTCTGCCGGGCCCACGCCGCGCTCAGATGCTCCTGGGCGACCTTCGTGGCCGCGTAGACGCTGCGCGGGTCGAGCGGGGCGTCCTCGTCGACCTGTTCGGAGGCGAGGTCGGCGTGACAGCGTGGGCAGGCGGTCTCGAACCGGCCGGCGTCGAGATCGGACCGGTCGCGGGCCGGCGGGCGCACCGGGCCGTGCCGCGGGCAGGTGTACGCGCCCTCGCCGTACACCACCATGGAGCTGGCCAGCACCAGCCGCCGCACCCCGGCGCGCGCCATCTCGGCCAGCAGCACGGCCGTGCCGAGGTCGTTGCAGCCGACGTAGTCGGGCAGGTCGTCGAGGTCGACGCCGAGCCCGACCATGGCCGCCTGGTGCACGACGGCGTCCACACCGGTCAGCGCCGCCGCCACCGCCGCGCGATCGCGCACGTCGACCTGGCGGACCGGGACGCCGGCGACGTCGGCCGGCAGCGGCGCGCGGTGGGCCGCGGGGTTGCCGGAGTCGATGACGGTGACGTCGTGTCCCTCCGCGAGCAACGCGGTGACGACATGGGAACCGATGAAACCGGCGCCGCCGGTCACGAGCACATGAACCATAGTGCCGACCCTAGGAGCGATCGGCGGCCGATTCACCGGATGTCATCGTTCGGTAAGGGTTCGTCATCGGCGCGTAAGGCCTTTCCGGCCGGGCCGTCACTAGCTTTCCGGGGTATGAGCGATGTGGTGCTGCCCTGCCGGGACGAGGCTCGTGCCCTGCCCGGCCTGCTGACCCGGATGCCGCCGGGCTACCGGCCGATCGTGGTCGACAACGGGTCGACCGACGGCACGGCCGACGTGGCCCGGGCCTACGGCGCGATGGTCATCGAGGTGGCCGAGCCGGGCTACGGCGCCGCGGTGCACGCCGGGACGATGGCCGCCGACCCGGACGACGGGGTGGTCTGCGTGATGGACGCCGACGGCTCGTTCGACCCGGCGCAGCTGCCGCGGGTCGCCGGCCCGGTGCGGCAGGGGACGGCCCGGCTCGCGGTCGGACGGCGCCGGCCGGTGGCGGCCGGGGTCTGGCCCGCGCACGCGCGGCTCGCCAACGCCGCGCTCAGCTGGCGGTTGCGCCGCACCGCCGGCCTGCCGGTGCACGACATCGGCCCGATGCGCGCGGCCCGCCGCGCCGACCTGCTCGCGCTCGGCCTGCGCGACCGGCGGTTCGGCTACCCGCTGGAGCTGCTGATCAGCGCCGGACGGGCCGGCTGGCCGGTGGTCGAGGTGGACGTCGACTACCATCCGCGCGCCGCGGGCACCCGCTCGAAGGTGACCGGCACGCTGCGCGGCACAGCCCGGGCCGTCCGCGACATGAGCGTGGTGCTGGCCCGATGAGCGTGCGGATTCTGGTGATGGCCAAGGCGCCGGTGCCGGGCCGGGTCAAGACCCGGCTGTGCCCACCCTGGACGCCGGAGCAGGCCGCCGGGCTCGCGGCCGCCGCGCTGGCCGACACCCTCGACGTGGTCACCGGGTCGGCCGCCGCCGAGCGGGTCCTGGTGGTCGACGGCTCCTACCCGGCCCCGCCGGGGTGGCGGACCAGCTCGCAGCGCGGCGGGCCGCTGGGTGAGCGGCTGGCCAACGCCTTCGCCGACCACGACGCTCCCGCCCTGCTCATCGGCATGGACACCCCGCAGCTGACGGCCGCCACGCTGGACCAGGCGATGTGGTCGCTGACCCGGGCCGACGCGGTGCTGGGCCCGGCCGCGGACGGTGGCTGGTGGTTGCTCGGCCTGCGGCGCCGGGAGTACGCCGAGGTGCTGCGCGACATACCGACCTCGACCCCGGAGACCGGCGCGATGACCCTGGAGGCGTTGCGGCGCCAGGGCCTGCGGGTCACGGCGCTTCCCGTCCTGCGCGATGTCGACACCGCCGACGACGCGTACGCGGTGGCCGGCGGCTGCCCGCCGCGGAGCCGGTTCGCCCGGGCCGTGGCGGCCGCCCGATGAGCGCCGCCGCGGTCTTCGACGCCGTGTTCCGCCGGGCCGAGGCCGAGGTCCCGGCGTCGTTCGCGGTGCACGGCCCCGGCGGCGGGCTGATCCTCGACCCGGCCCTCTGGTGCCGCGACGACATCCCGGGCGACGCCGGCCTGCTCGCCGCCTGCACCGGCCCCACCCTCGACGTGGGCTGCGGTCCGGGCCGGTTGACCGCCGCCCTGGCCGCGGCGGGCCGGACGTGCCTCGGCATCGACGTCAGCGCCGCGGCCGTGCGGATGGCCCGGCGGCGCGGCGCGACGGCCGTCCGGCGGGACGTCTTCGGCCCGCTGCCCGGCACCGGCCGCTGGGAGCACCTGCTGCTCGCCGACGGCAACATCGGCATCGGCGGCGACCCGCCCCGGCTGCTGCGCCGCTGCCGCGACCTGGTCGGCGACGACGGCCGGCTGCACCTGGAGCTGGCGCCGCCGGGCACCCCGAGCTGGGCCGGCGATGCCACCGCGCACCACGTCGCCCACCGCGGCGAGGTGGCCGCGCTGGCCTGGGCCACGGTCGCCGCCAACGACGTGGGTGACCTGGCCGCGGCGGCCGAGCTTCGCCCGCTGCGGGTCTGGACGGAGGCCGGGCGATGGTTCGCCACTCTCGCGCCGCGGTGATCAGCCGGCTGACGCGGTACTGGCTCAGCCCGCTACCGGCGCCCCTGGAACGGTGGCGGCGCGGACCCTGGCGGCCCGGCGCCTTCCCGTCCGGGCTCCGGTCCACCGCGCTGACCAGCCGCCTCGGGATGTGGCTGGGCCTCGCGTTCGCCGTCTGCTTCGTCACCGGCCTGCTCAGCCACCTCATCCAGCACCCGCCCGGCTGGTTCTGGTGGCCGTCCCGCCCGATCCGCCTCTACCAGGTCACCCAGGGCCTGCACGTGATCACCGGGCTCGCCTCGGCGCCGCTGCTCGTGGCCAAGCTGTGGTCGGTCTACCCGCGCCTGTTCACCTGGCCACCGGCCCGGACGGTCGGGCACGCGGCCGAACGGGGCGCCGTCGCCGCGCTCGTCGCCGCGTCGCTGTTCCAGGTGGTCAGCGGCATTCTCAACATCTTCCAGACGTACGCGCTGATGCCCTTCTTCTTCACCGCCGCGCACCACTGGGTGGCCTGGCTGCTGATCGGCGCGATGCTGATCCACCTCGGCACCAGGCGGCTGCGGTCGGAGCGGATGTCGCCCGACCGGCGCCGGCTGCTGCTCGGGGTGGGCGCCGCCGCCGGGCTGATCACGCTGTTCACCGCCGGGCAGACGGTCCGGCCGCTCGCCCCGATCGCGCTGCTCGCGCCCCGCCGCCCGAACGAGGGTCCCCAGGGCCTGCCGGTGAACAAGACCGCCACCGCGGCCGGCGTGGCCGCGGCGATCCACGATCCGGCGTACCGGATGATCGTGGCCGGACCCACCGGCGAGCTCAGCTTCGACCTGGCCGCGCTGAACGCCCTGCCGCAGCACACCGCGATCCTGCCGATCACCTGCGTCGAGGGCTGGAGCTCGACCGCGACCTGGACCGGTGTGCGGCTGCGTGACCTCGTCGCCCTGGCCGGCGCCGACCCCGAGCACGCCGTCGCCGAGGTCGAGTCGCTGCAGGCCGGCGGCCGCTACCGGGTGTCGACGGTGGCGTCCGAACACGTCCGTGACCCGCTGACCCTGATCGCGCTGCGGCTGCGGGGCGACCTGCTGCACGCCGACCACGGCTATCCGGCCCGGCTCATCGCCCCCAACCGGCCCGGGGTGCTGCAGACCAAGTGGGTCGGGCGGATCACCGTACGGGAGGAGTCGTGACCCGCGGGCGTACCCTGCTCGTCCTGGCCGGGGTGGCCGTCCTGGCCTTCGCCGCGCTGGGCCTGCTCACCGACCCGGACATCCGCCTGGCCGGGGTGGTGATCTTCCTCGCCGCCGTGCTGGTCCTGCACGACGGGGTGTGGATGCCGATCCTGCTCGCGGTGACCACGGTGGTGGCGCGTGTCCGCAACCGTAAGACTTCGGAAAGCCCTGAATCGGGCGGCGATGGGTAGCCTGTCCGGCGTGGGACATCAGGTGCTGGTGGTCGATGACGACCGCACGGTCAGCGACGTCGTGCGCCGCTACCTCGAACAGGCCGGCTACGACGTGACGCTGGCCGGCGACGGGGCCGACGGGCTGGCCGCCATCGCCACCCGCCGGCCCGACCTCGTGGTGCTCGACCTGATGATGCCCGGGATCGACGGCATCGAGGTGTGCCGCCGGGTGCGCCGGCAACACCCCGACCTGCCGGTGGTGATGCTGACCGCGCTCGGCGAGGAGGCCGACCGGGTGCTCGGGCTCGAGGTCGGCGCCGACGACTACGTGACCAAGCCGTTCTCGCCGCGCGAGCTGGTCCTGCGCATCCGGTCGGTGCTGCGCCGCACCGCCGCGCCGGTCGAGGACCCGGACGGGCCGGCCATGCTGGCCGACGGCGACCTGACCGCGGACACCGCCCGGCGGACCGCGACGCTGGCCGGCGCGCCGCTCGCGCTGACCGGCCGCGAGTTCGACCTGCTGGCGTTCCTGCTGCGCAACCCGGGCCGGGCCTGGTCCCGCACCGACCTGCTGGGCAAGGTGTGGGGCTGGCAGTTCGGCGACCAGTCGACGGTCACGGTGCACGTGCGGCGGCTGCGGGAGAAGATCGAGACCGATCCGGCCGCGCCGAGCCGCATCCTCACCGTGTGGGGCGTCGGCTACCGCTACGAGTCGGTGCGCTGATGTCCGACATGCTGCTGATCGGCCTCTACGCGCTGCTGGCCGGCGCGGTGGTGGCCGGGCTGGGCGCGGTCGTCCTGCGGCTGCTGCGGGGCCGGTCGATCCTGGTGCACATCATGGTGCTGCTCGCGGTGACCGTGCTCGCCGTCGTGGCCGGGGTGGGCGCGGTCGCGTTCGCGATGTTCCTGTCCGGGCACGACCTGAACGTCGTGCTGGTCACGGTGGCCGCGTCGGCGGTGGTGAGCCTGCTCGTCGGCGGGTTGTTCGGGCGGCGGCTGGCCGCCGCCGCGGTGTGGGCGCGGGCGGCGCGGCAACGCGAGCGCTCGCTCGAGGCGGGGCGGCGCGAGCTGGTCGCCTGGGTCTCGCATGATCTGCGTACGCCGCTGGCCGGCCTGCGCGCGATGGCCGAGGCCCTGGAGGACGGCGTGGTGGCCGACCCGGTGACCGCCGCCGACTACCACCGGCGGATCCGCGTCGAGACCGACCGGATGACCCAGCTCGTCGACGACCTGTTCGAGCTGTCCCGGATCAACGCGGGCGCCCTGCGCCTGGTGCCGACCTCGGTGCCGCTGCACGACGTGGTGTCCGACGCGATCGCCGGGGTGGCGCCGCTGGCCGCCAGCCGCCGGATCACCGTGCTCGCCCCCGAGACGGGCTGGCCCGTGGTGCGCGCCGGCGAACCGGAACTGGCCCGGGTGGTCCGCAACCTGCTGATCAACTCGGTCCGCTACACGCCGGCCGACGGCACCGTGCACATCGCGGCCGGGCACGACCGCGGCGACGTGTGGCTGGCCGTCTCCGACACCTGCGGCGGCATCCCGGCCGACGACCTGGGCCGGGTGTTCGACGTCGCGTTCCGGGGCGAGCGGGCCCGCACCCCGTCCGGCGCGGGCGGCGGGCTCGGCCTGGCCATCGTGCGCGGCCTGGTCGAGGCCCACGGCGGCCGCGTCGGCGTCCGCAACGTGACCGGCGGCTGCCGGTTCGAGGTCCGCCTCCCCGCGGCCTGACCTGCGCTTACGCCACGACCTCGCGGACCCGCTGCTTGAGGGTGAACCAGAAGAGACTGCCGCCGCCCGGGTTGTCCTCGATGTCGATCCGGCCGCCGTGCCGCTCGATGATGCGCGCCACGATGGCCAGACCAAGACCGGTTCCCGGGTACGGGCGGCCGCCCGGCGCGCGGACGAAAGCGTCGAACACGGCCGCCCGCTGATCCGGCGGGATGCCGATGCCACGGTCGCGGACCTCGATCCGCCAGCCGTCGTCGCCGGCCGGCATCGCGTCGATCTCGACCTGGGCCGCCTCGCCGCTCCGGGTGTACTTGAGCGCGTTGCCGATCAGGTTGTCGAACACCTGCCGCAGCAGCGTGGGATCACCCTCGACCACCGGCAAGGCGCCCAGCACGACCGTCGGCCGCGGCCCCGGTCCCGGGCCGACGCGGTCGTGCAGGACCGCGGCGACGAGCTCGTCGAGGTCGACCCGGACCGGCTCCAGGACCCGGTTGTCGGCGGTGGCGTAGTCGAGCAGGTCGTCGATCAACTGCTGCATCTGACTCGTGCCGGCCTGCAACCGGTCCAGGAACATCCCCTGCTCCGGCGGCATCGTGGCGACGTGTTCGCGCAGCACGTCGGCGTACCCGATGACCCGGGCCAGCGGATTGCGCAGGTCGTGGGCGACCACCCCGGCGAAGCCCTTCAGCTCGATCTCGCGGTGCCGCAGCTGGGCCTCGACCGCCTCCCGGCGGGCGATGTCCTCACGCAGCGCCGCCGTGGCCACCTCGACCTGGCGGACCGCGCGGTCGCGGGACGTCAGCACCGTACGGATGAGGACCGCCAGCAACGCGGTCAGCGTGCCCCCGATCAGCAGGGCGAGCACGCTGCTGTGCCGGCCGCCGGGCAGCAGCCGCACGGTCGGCGCCACCGCGAGCTGCCAGGCCCGCTGGGCCGCGGGAACGGTGACCACGAGCGCCGGGGTCGTGGTGTCGAGCCGGACGGCGGGCCGCCACCCGGCGACCGGGACAACATCGCCGGCCGTGCCGTCGGACAGCGTCACGGCCACCCCGTCACCGGCGGCGAGCCCGATCGTCTGCCGCAGGAAATCCTCACCCCGCAGGCCCATGACCAGCCAGCCGCGGAACTCGCCGACGTCCGCGGCCTCGGGTGAGGTGGCCCGGATCGGAGCGGCGAACAGGAACGACAACTGCTGGTCCTCGACCGGCAGCAACGCGTCGCGCAACAGCCGGTAGGTGCGGCTCGCGGTCACCGTACCCGTGTCGCGGGCCTGCCGGAGCGCCTCGGACGCCTCACCCGACGCGGTCAGGTCGCGCCCCACCGCCGAGCCCGTGCCGTCCAGGGTGCGGCTGAGCACGACGAAGCGGTGTTCGTCGGCGGCGCCGTTCGGCCGCAGCGTCAGCCCGGTCACGCCCCGCGCCCGCCAGTAGGCCTGCACCTGCGGGATGCGGTCCAGCGACGCCGGCACGACCATGCTCAGCGCGGACGCGCCGGGCAGCCGCTCCCGGTCCACCTGCGCGGTCATCGCGGCGAACTCGGGCGCCTCGAGCCGGGACTGGGCGCCCAGCGCCGCGGCGAGGTCGGACAGGAACCCGGTGTACCGGCGGATCTCCCCGGTGACCAGGGTCTGCACCAGGGCTGCCTGCAGCGCCAGGGCGCGGGTGACCCGCTCGCGCTCCGCGTGCAGCAGCGCGGCCGCGGCCAGCAGCGTCCCGCACAATCCCAGCGTGACCACCGACAACAGCAGCCACGCGGAGCGCCGGCGTCCCGGCGCGGCAGGGAGCCCACGCCTGATCACCACCTAGACGCTACGCCCGCGGCCGCGCGGGCCGCACCGATTCGACTCAGTACGCGAGGTTGACGTGCGCCCGGTGGTGGTCGCCCTTCTCGATCAGATCGACGAACCCGAGCGCGTAGTCCACACCGGAGATCTCCCCGCCGCCGTCGGGCTGAACGGCGATGTCGCCGCCGAGCCGGTACTCGCCCCGCCGCTCGCCGGGCGCGTACGAGCCGAACCCGCCGGCCGGGCTCACGAACACCCAGTTGAGCGACTCCGGCGTGGCCGGGAGATCCTCGATGACGACGGCCGCCCCGGCGCGGATCTCGTGGTGGAACTCGGCCGGCGTGGCTGAGGTCGGTCACGAACCGCGGGGCCCCGGCCGCCGGGCGCAGCGACGAGAAGCCGCCGACCAGGTACAGCCGCGCCCCGTTGGTGTCGGCCAGCCGCGCGATCGAGCGGTACACGTCGCGGAAGGACTCGGCCAGCGGGCCGCGCGGCGCGAGGGCGCCCACCACGACCTCCGCACCGGAGATGACCGAGGACAGCGCCGCCTCGCCCGCGGCGTCGCCCTGGACGTAGGTCACGCCCGGGACGCCCTCGGCCGGAAGCGAGCGGCTCAGCACGGTGACGTCGTGACCACGGGCGGCGGCCTCCGCGACGATGGCCGATCCGGCGTACCCGGTGCCGCCGATGACGGTGATGCGGGACATGGGTTGCTCTTCTCTCGAGGCGTTCAAGGTTCTTGATTACCGTAGGAGAGCAGGTTTCCGTCGGGAAGAAGGCACTTTGAGGTAACCATGCCGGGGGGCGAGCACCTGTCGGTCGGGAGGAAACATGCCGGAGCTGCCGGAGGTCGAGTCGGCCCGCGCGGTCATCGAACGGGCCGGCCTCGGTCGCAAGATCGTCGACGTGGACGACTCCGACCCGTACGTCTGCCGCCCTCATCTTCCCGGCCAGATCAGGGACGCGCTGGTCGGCCTGGAGCTGGTGGTGGCCCATCGCCGGGGCAAGAGCATGTGGTGCGACACCAGCGACGACGGCCCCGAGCTGGGCATTCACCTCGGCATGTCCGGCAAGATCGTGATCGCCGACCCGGACGGCAGCGAGATCGACGGCGGCGACTACTGGGAGGGCCGCCGCCGGGCCGGCGACTACCGGTGGTCCCGCTTCTCCTTGAGCTTCGCCGACGGTGGGCGCCTGATGCTGGTCGACCCCCGTCGGCTCGGCCGTGTCCGGCTGGACCCGCCGGTGGAGGCCCTGGGCCCGGACGCGGCGACGATGACACCGGGCCAGTTCCGGGCGGCGCTCGCGGGCGGCACCGCCCCGGTCAAGGCGCGCCTGCTCGACCAGGGCGCGGTCGCCGGCATCGGCAACCTGCTGGCCGACCAGATCCTGTGGTCGGCGCGGATCAACCCCGGCCGCCGCGTCGACCGGCTCGCCAGCGACGACATCGATCGCCTGCTGCGGGCGACGCGCCGGGCCGTGCGGTCGGCGATCAAGGAGGGCGGGGTGCACACGCTCGAGGTGATCCCGTTCCGGGTCGCGGGCGGCCACTGCCCGCGCGACGGCGCGCCGATGGCGATGAGCAAGGTCGGTGGGCGTACGAGCTGGTGGTGCAGCGTGGAACAGGCCCGTTAGGCCGCGGTCGCCGGCTGCGTGAAGACGACCAGCCGCAGGTCTCCCGGCGTGAGGGTCAACACGTCCTTGTCGAACGAGGTACGCCCGCCCCGGCCGTCCGGGACCCGCAGCCGGTCGAGGCCGTCCGGGTGGGCGGCCGGGTCCTCCCAGAGCCGGACGAACCCGTCGCCGAGCGCGCGGAGGTCGGCGATCAGCGAGCGGAGCTCGGGGTCGGCGGGATAACGGTGGGCGGCGGCGCGCAGCCCGGCCACCATCGAGGCGCGGACGGCGGCGAGGTGGCCGGGCGTACGGAAGACATCGGTTTCCGCCTCGGTGAAGACCCGCCAGGCCATGTTCCGGTCCCGGCCGTGCGCCGACCGCGAGGGGCAGGCGTACGCGTTCCAGCGCTCGTTGCCGGCCAGCACCGACCAGGTCGCGTCGCAGACACAGGCCGGCACCTCGGTCAGCCGGTCGAGCATCCGCCTCGCCGCCGGGGTGATCTCGCGTGGTACCAGGCCGGCCCGGGCCGGCGGTGGGGCGTACCCGGCGAGCGTACGCAGGTGTTCGTGCTGGCCGGCGCTGAGCCGCAGAGCCCCGGCGAGCGCGTCGACCACGCTCGGTGACGGCCGGCGGCGGCCCTGCTCCATCCGTTTGAGGTGTTCCTCGGAGACACCGGCCCGGCCGGCCAGCTCGGCGCGGCGCAGGCCGGGCACCCGGCGGTGACGAGGCGGCGAGGCCGGGATCCCGGCGGACTCGGGCGAGACCCGCGCCCGCAGCTCTCGGAGCGCGCTCCCGAAGTCGTCCTCTGGCACCCGGCCATTGTGTCAGCCCGCGGACGTACCGGCCGCCACGCTCGGCATGGGGTGCGGCACCGGGGTGTGCTCGACCTCCTCCATGTAGAACCGTGACTGGACGATCGCGTCGTCGCGCACCTTGATGATGATCACGCCGCGCATGTCGGCCGCGCCGGGCAGCACGTAGTGGAACTCGCCCCAGAACTCGTCGGCCGACACGACCGACCGGGTCACCGAGATGTCGACCTCGGGGAACCGCTCGAAGATGGAGGCCCAGTTCCGGCGGACCTGGTCCGGGGTGTCGAACGATCGGGCCGGATGGGCCGGCCAGGTGCAGGTGAAGTCTTCGGCGAAGGTGGCGACGAGCGCGTCGAGGTCGTGCGCGTTGATGGCGTCGATCAGTCGCTGGACGACAGGGAAATCCATGGCGGCAACCGTAACCACGCTCCGAGCCGGCTACCTGGGCCAGTTTGTACCCCCACCCGCGACAGGGCATAGTGGCCGCGGCGTCATCGACCGGTGTCGCTCGCTCGCGGGAAGGTAACTGACGTGACGACGCGTAGACGTGCCGGGTGGGCCCGAGGCGCCGCCTTGATCGTGCTGGCCGGCGCGGCCCTCGCGGTGTCCGCGGCCCCGGTCGCGGCGGCCCCTCCCGCCATCAGCATCGAGAGCGTGTCGTCGGACAACGTGAAGTCCGGCGCGTCGGTGCGGGTGCGCTTCCGGGTCACCAACAACGATCGCGGGACCGAACGGGCTTTCGTGGCCGTGTCCGGCGGCCTGCGATGCACCGCCGGGTGTTCCGCGACCAAGGACCTCGGGGCCGGTCAGAGCGCGTCCTTCACCGCGACGGTGGTCGCGCCCCAGGTCAGCGAGGGGCAGGAGAGCGGTCTTAACCTCGCGGTCACCGTGCGGATCGGTCGGCGGACCGGCTTCGCCCACAAGATGATTCTCGTACGCGGCTCGGACCGCGCGCCGTCCGCGGTGAGCCAGGTCTCCGGCCGGGTCCGCGACGCCGGCGGGAAGGCGATCCGTGGCGCGAACGTGACCGTGCGGGACAGCGCCGGGCACAACTTCCGGACGACCAGCGACGGGAACGGCATGTTCTCGATCAGGTCGAGCGACAGCAAGCCGATCGCCACCGGCCTCATCACGGTCGCCGCGGGCAAGGACGGCTACCGCGCCGCTCGCGCGTCGGCCCAGGGCACCGCCGGCGGCGCCGCGACCGTGCGGCTGACCATGGCCGCGGTGGCCGCGCCGTCCACACCACCGCCGTCGCCTTCCGCGGTGGCGAGTGCGCCCGTGGCGGCCGAGTCGCCGGCGGCCGAGGAAGTCGCCGCCGTGGCGTCGCCGCCGGCCGCCCTCCGGGCCGCCGGTGGCCAGGGTGGCGGTGATTCGCTGCTGCTGTTCTCGATTTTGGGCGGTCTGCTGGTCGCCGTGGGCCTGGGCGCCCTGGTGCTGATGCTGCTCCGCCGCCGGAACGGCCCCGATGCCGTGCTCCCGGCCCCAGCCCCCGCCGCAGGCCCGGCGCCGGCGCCGGTCGGCGCAGGCGGTCCGCGCATCGCCGACGCCCCGACCGCGGTGCTGCGTACCGTGCCGCCCCCGTCCCGGTGACGACCGCCGCCTGAGGCGGCGTCCAGGTGACCACCGTCACATGAAGCGGCCCTCGTCCAGGTGGCGACTGCCGCGTGAGGCGGCCTCCGTGCCGGTGACGATCGCCACATGAAACGCCGAACGGCGACCCGCTGAATCAGCCGGGCCGCCGTACGTGATCTTAGAAAGCCGAACGGCGGCCCGCTGAACCAGTCGGACCGCCGTACGTATGGTGGATCAGAGCGGGCGGATGTTCTCCGCCTGCGGGCCCTTCTGGCCCTGGGTGATGTCGAACTCCACCTTCTGGTTCTCGTCGAGGCTGCGGAAGCCACTCGCCGAGATCGCGGAGAAGTGGGCGAAGACGTCAGCGCCGCCATCGTCCGGGCTGATGAAGCCGAAGCCCTTGTCGGCGTTGAACCACTTCACGGTACCTGTAGCCATGTCTGCCCTTTCAGGCTGTTGGAATCCGCACTGTGCGGATTCATTCGCCGCCGCTTGATCAACCGCGTCGGAACGACACGACAAAAGGCGCCTGCACGGGGTTTCAGATAACCCATCAGGCGCCCAAAACGTCTACGGAAACCAAATCTGCAACCAGGCCAAGGTAGCACATGATCGCCGCGGACCCCGCCAACGGGCTCGAAGTAACCTTTTCTAGCCAACTTTTCCTGGTCCCCGCGCCTGCCCGTGGGGTCCGGTCCGTCGGTGTGTCCTGGGATGATCCGGGGATGGCGATCCTGCATCGAGCGGAAATTCACCCGTCCAAGCTTGAGTTGCTCGCCGGCTGGCTGCCCGGCAAGCGGTGGTTCCGTGGCCCGGCGGAACCACGGCTGACCCGGCTGGCCGCCTTCCGGTTCGACGACCCGGCGGGCGAGGTCGGCGTGGAGACCCTGCTGGTCAGCGCCGGCGACGAACTCGTGTACCAGGTTCCCCTGACCTACCGGGACGCCCCGCTGCCCGGCCGCGACGCCTCGCTCGTCGGCACCTGCGAGCACTCGGTCCTGGGCAAGCGCTGGGTCTACGACGCGTGCGGCGATCCGGTCTACGTGGCCGCCCTGGCCGCCGCGGTTCTCCGGGGCGACGGGCAGGCCGAGGAACACATCGAGGTGGACGGCCGGCTCGAACGCCGCGAGCCGTCCATGAGCATCGCCTCGACGGTCGCCGACGCCCGCCCCGTCCCGGCGATCGGCCAGGTCGACGGCGTACTGGACAGCGACGAGGTCACCTCGATCATCAGCACCCCGTTGATCCTGACCGTCGTACGCGGCCTCGAACTCACCGTCCCGCCGCCGTCCACGCTTCCCGCACTCACCGGCGCCTGGCCGGGCCAGCCGCGGCCGATCGTCCTGGCGCTCGCCTTGACGCGCTGAGCGGCTCGCCCGGTGATCGTCCACGGACGACCGCGCTCGCCCCGTGATCGTCCACGACGACCGCGCCTTTGCCGGGCACGGTCGGGGGCTGGGCCGAGTCGGCCCGGACGTGACGGACCTGGGCGAACGCCTGCTGAGTCGCTTTGCGAAAGCGCGGTGCCCGATGGGTCGGGTGCTCAGAGTAAGAACGACGTTCACGTTGACTTGCGATCCGCAACGGTCGATCAACGCGGCAAGCTCACCTGCGCGGGCGGGGGCGGACCTCGTAGGCTGCGGCGGTGACGGAGTTCGACGTGCGGCTGATGCGGCTTGCGGCTCGGCGCGGCCTTGACTCCGGAGAGCTGGCTCGGCTGGCCGCCGGCCCGGTGGGGGATGACGGCGGCGGCGAGCCTGGCTCGGTGGGGGATGACGGCGGCGGCAGGCCCGGCTCGGTGGGGGATAAAGACGGCGGCGGGCCCCGCCCGGACCAGTTGCGGCGGTTGGCGCCCGCGCTCGGACTGCACACCAGCGACCTGTTCGCCATCGCCGGTCAGGAGGTGCCGGATGACCTCGCCATGCGCAGACGGCCCGGGGCGGCAAGGCTCGGCAGTCTCATCTGGACGCTGACCTACATCCCCGGCGCCGTACCGGATCTCGGCGCTCTGATCCGGGCGATGCCGCTGCTGCCGGCGCCTTTCGTGCCCCGCCAGCCGACGCCGCCGCACCGGCAATACCCGGACGGCCCCGGCGGTCTGGTCCTGCGGCTGCTGGAGAACCGCGACCTCGGCTGGATGAACGCGGCCAAGGCCATGCTCGGTCTGGGCCGCCGGCCGGCGCTGTCGGCCGCGACCATCGGCGCGATCGGGCGCGGTACCAAGGAGCTGACACCCGACCTGCTCATCGGCCTCGGCGCGGCCATCGACATACCGATCCTCGATCTAGCCGCGCTGACCGGCGTGGACGTGTCCGGCGATCACCGGCCGGTGCACCCGGACGCGGCCGAAGCCGCCCGGCTCTTCTGGAACTCCCGGCGCCTGACCGCCGCCCAGTGGAAAGCGGTCGGAGAACGCGGACACGCGCTACGGCACGAACGCGCCGACGAGCTCGACCCGTTGATGCGGTGCCGATGCCCCGGCCCGCAGGCCGATGATTGAGCTGGCCGATCCGCCGCTGACGCGAAGCCGTCCAGGCCACCGCGGCCGCCGGCCCCCTGAGAACGGCCTGACCACCGGCATCCTCGCCGTCCAGGCGGTGTGGAGCGTCCCGTGGTTGCGTTCGTTCCGCTACGGCCCGGCCGAGTGGGCGTGGCGCTGCCTCACCTGGTGACCGCCGGAGCGAGATGCTGACCACCGGCGCGGCGGGCGGGTCCGGCCGGGGCGGTGGTGGCGCGTATGGTCGTGCGGTGAATCCCGCTGACCTGCAAGGCCTTCGATCGGGAGATCTCGAGACGCGCGAAGCGCATGTCTACCAGCTGCTCGACCGGGCCAGGAAGCACGGCGACGAGTCGGCCATCGCTGCCCTGCAGGTGCTTGTCCGCGACTATCGGGATTTCCACCGGTCCCTGTATTCGCGGGCGATGAACCAGGCGGCGGTCTTCGCCGATGCCGAGTTGCAGGAGCCGTTGCTGGCCGCGCTCGGTGACACCCGGTACAACTGCCAGGCCTGGGCCGCGATGGGATGCGCGGCGATGGACATCCGGGCCGCCGTGCCCCAGCTGATCACGCTGCTCGACCACTCGCAGTGGATGGTCCGGAGTGAAGCGGTGACTGCCCTCGGCCGCCTCGGGGACGCCTCGGCCGTGCCGGGGCTGCGGGCGCTGCTCGGCGATGAGGCCGACTGGCTACGGGCGCAGACCGCTGACGCGCTGGCCGCCATCGGTGGCGACGCGGCGCTGGAGGCGCTCTGGGACGAGTTCGAGCATCGGCGGTTCCCCCGGATCGGTCACATCGCCAGCGCGTTGGCCCTGTTCACCCCGGAGGTGCTGCCCCGGCTGCTGGCCGCGGCGGACAGCCCGGATCCGGATCAGCGCTACTGGGCCGCCGTCGCGCTGGGATCGACCGGCGACGACCGGGCCATTGCCACGCTGGAGCGGCTGATGGCCGGCGACCGTGGCGTGACCGTCTTCGATGGCGAGGTTCGGGCCGCGGCGAAGAAAGCCCTGCGTACGCTCCGTCGTATCCAGGCCGCCATCGCCGAACGGGAGAGCGCCGCCATCGCCGAACGGGAGAGCGCCGCCATCGTGGAGCGGGAGAAGGCCGCGCCTACGGAACGGGAGAACGCCGCGTTCACGGCTGGAAGTACTCCGACATCAGAGGGCTGACCCAGTCCGGCTGTTTGACGTCCACCGGGAGGAACTCGGTCATCGTCGGCTTCAGGTCGATGACGGGGGTGCCCGTGACCGCGTCGAGGCCCCGCACGGTCAGTTCGCGGCCGTGGACGGACTCGATGGCGCAGCTCGTCACTCCGATGCGGTTCGGACGGCGGGGGCCGCGACCGGCGAACACGCCGACCGGCGGCAGGTCGGAACGGCCGCGGTAGGGACGGGGTTCGCGGTGGTCGCCGTCGTCCGGGAACTGATCGAAGACGAAGAGGACCTCCACGTGGGAGAAGCCCTCCAGGCCTTGCAGGCACGCATCACCGAAGCGTTCGTCGACGGTGATCGTGCTGCGGACGGCGCCCCAGTTGTCGGTGTGCTGGACGTCCGTGCGGTCGTTCCGGACCGTACCGATCGGGGTGATTTCGAAGCTGGGCATGAGTGGCGGCTCCTTCCTACGGCACCCAGAAGGCGCGGGCCCCGATGGCGGCCAGCGCCGCTGGCGGCAACGGTAGATTGTCGTCGTTAGGATGTCTAGCGCTGCTAGGATTGCGTCATGTCCGCCATCAGCGAGCGCCGCGAGCGGGAACGGGCTCACCGTCACCAGCTGATCATCACGGCCGCGCGCGAACTCGCCGAGAGCGAGGGCTGGGAGGCGGTCACGACCCGGCGGCTGGCCGACCGGGTCGAGTACAGCCAGCCGGTGCTGTACAGCCACTTCGACGGCAAGGACGCCATCGTCAGCGCCGTCGCCCTGGCCGGATTCGGCGAGCTCGCCGACCACCTGCGCCGCGCGCGGCTGGCCGCCACCGAGCCCGGAGAAGCCACCGAGCCCGAAGAAGCCACGAAGCCTCAAGAAGCCACCAAGCCTGAAGAAGCCACCGAGCCCGAAGCGCCCCTGCGCGCCGTCTGCCGCGCCTACCTGGGGTTCGCGACCGAGCGACCGGCCCTGTACCAGGCCATGTTCATCCTGCCCACCGACCTGACGTTCGGCAGCGCCGAGACACCGCCCCCGCTGCGGGCCGGTTTCGACGAGTTCGTCAGCTGCTTCCCGCCCGAGAACGACCGGCGCGGGCTGCACGCCGAAGTCCTCTGGAGCGCGCTGCACGGGATGGCCGTCCTGTCGGAGAGCGGCCGCATCCCCCCGGACGGGCAGGCAGAGCGGGTCGACTTCCTGATCACCCGGATCGCCGGCTGAGCAGGCTCGCCGCCTCGCCGTCGGCGGTGTTGCCCAAAGCCGCGCTGTGCCGCAGCGCGCGGACGGTCATCTCCCGCATCCCGGTCCGCGACGACAGCCGGCGCAGCGTGTCGACCCAGCGCGCGGTGTCGGGGTGGCCGTGCCGGAGGCCGAGGTCGCATTGCGCGTCGAGGATGTGCGCTTCGAGCCAGACGTACGGGTCGGCCAGCCGGGTCGATCGGGTCCGCGCGTCGGCGAGCAGCTCGAAGGGCCGGTCCTGCTCGCCGCGCGCGTCGGCGACCAGGGCCAGGGACCGGGCCGACATGCCCTCCCAGCAGGGGTCGCCCAGCCGGCACGCGCGGGCGAAGGCCTGCTCCAGCACGGCCGCCGCGGTCGCCACGTCACCGGCCGCGAGGTGCTCGTCCATCCCGCGCAGCGAGTGGATCAAGGCCTCGGCCAGCCGCAGGCGGGCGACCACCCGCAGCCGCACCGGTTCGGGTCTCGCCCGGTCGGCCAGGCGGACCGCGGTGCGCAGCGAACGCACGCCGGTGTCCACCGCGCCGGCCGCCACCGCCGCGGCGCCGGCCTCCATCACGGCTTCGATGGACGCGACGTCAGCCGCCGGGTCGCGGTCCTGCCGCGACTCGCGCAGGGCTTCGTCGACCGCGATTCCCGGGCGTACGCCCAGCTCCGTGGCGAAGAGCTCGGTGACCGCCCGGTGCTGTTTCTCCGCCGCGGCGTCGTCCCCGGCCAGCCGGTACAGGCGGATCAGCAGGGCCTGATGGTTCTCGTCGAGCGGGCTCATCGCCGCCGCGCGGACGGCCAGGTCGCGCGCGCCGGTGAGGTCTCCGCCGGCCAGCCGGCCCAGCGCCGCCTCGTGCAGCATCGCCTCGGAGGCGGCGGCGACCCGGCGGCGCTCGGACAGCAGCCACGACTCGAACACCGGCGCGCCGCGTACGGCCACGCCCTCGAGCAGGTCGGCGCCCAGGCCGGGCAGTGTCGCGGCGGCGGACCAGGAACCGTGGGTCAGCACGTCGACGTCGACCACCGCCTCGGGCGGCAGCCTGAGCACCACGGGATCACCGTCCACGGCGACGCCCAGACAGCGGCGGATCTCGGTCAGTCCCCAGCGCAGCGCCCGCATCGGGTCGTCGGCGTCCGGGTAGAGCAGGCCGGCCAGGCGTTCGCGGGCCGGTGGACGCTCGCTGAGGATCAGGCAGGCCAGCAACGCCCAGCTCTTACGGCTGCGGACCTGGTAGGTCACCCCGTCGGACCGCTCGACCGACGGGGCACCCAGCAGATGGACGGTGAGAGCCACTCAGCCCTCGGAGCTGATCGGGTAGATCTCGTCGGCGACCAGCCCGTGCGCCTTGCGGTGCACGGCGTTCGCGGCCTCGGCGTCCGGCGCGTCGACCAGGCAGAAGATCTTCCCGGCCTCCTCGTCGACCCAGTACTTCAGGTAGTTCACGCCGAACTCGCCCTGCGTCGCCAGGTCGGCGTCGTGTGCGGCGGCGACATCGGCCGCCGCGACCCCACCCTCGACGTGGTGCACATCCATGAACAGTGACATCGCATTCTCCTTCGCTCAATGCCTGCGTCCAGGACACAGCCGCACTGTTTGACGGAGCGTTTGACGCCTGGGGTCAGCGAACCTGCTTGGCGCGGAACTGCATGCGCGGCGTGGCGTAGAACTCCTGGGCCTGCACCAGCTGGAGTTCGCGCTCGCCGGATCGGTGGGTGGTCTCGAGCAGATCGAAGACGCTGGAGACCGTACGCTCCAGCGCCACCGCCGCGTCGCCGGTCTCGACGTAGTGGGCGGTGAACAGGGCCGCCGTGACGTCGCCGGACCCGTTGGCCTTGAACGGCAGGTGCGGGGTGCCGACCAGCCAGGCCCCGGCGGCGTTGACCACGAGCATCTCGATCGTGCCGTCCGCCCGGTCGGGGCGCTCCACGCTGGTCACCAGCACGGTCGACGGGCCCATGGCGCGGGCCAGGTCGGCCGAGGCCAGGGTCGTCTCGATGCTCGCCGGTTCGGTGCCGGTCAGGAACCCCAGCTCGAACTGGTTCGGGGTGATGATGTCGGCCACCGGCACGACCCGGTCGCGCAGCAGGTCGGGGATCTCCGGCGCCACGAAACAGCCGGACCTGGCGTTGCCCATGACCGGGTCGCACGCGTAGAGCGCCGACGGGTTCGCGGCCTTCACCCGGCGTACGGCATCGATGATGACGTCGCCGATGCCCACCCCGCCCTGGTAGCCGGAGAGCACGACGTCGATCTGCGGGAACACCCCCCGCTCCTCCACGCCGAGCAGAATCTCGGCCACATCGGGCGGCGGGATGAGCGGCCCCCGCCAGGCGCCGTAGCCGGTGTGGTTGGAGAAGTTCACCGTCGGGACGGGCACAACCTCGACACCGATGCGTTGCAGCGGGAACACGGCCGCGGAGTTCCCGACGTGACCGTGCGCGACCGCCGACTGGATGGACAGAACCTTCATCACCTCAGCCTAGAGACCCGGCCGGGGGCTGTCCCGGAGCATCACCGGTAACCTGACGCCCTATGCCGGAAACCCGCCAGCCCCAGGACACGCCCAGCGGCGCCGGCCGGCTGCCGCACGGCTTCCACCTGGACCACCACTCACACCGTCAAGGGCAGCTGGTGTACGCGGCGGCGGGCGCGCTGGCCACCACGACCGAACGTGGCACCTGGGTCGCGCCGGCCAACCGGGTGACCTGGACGCCACCGGGGTTTCAGCACGCCCACCGCTTCTACGGCGACACCGACGTCCGCCTCGTCGCCGTCCCGGAGAGCCTGTGCGGCGAGCTGGTGGCCCACCCGAGCGTGTTCGCGGTCGGCCCGCTCCTGCGTGAGGTTCTGCTCGCGCTGACCGACCGGTCCGAGACCCGCGCCGGCGCCCACGACCGGCTGCGTACGGTGCTGATCGACGAACTGGCCGAGACGCCCGAGCAGTCACTGCACCTGCCCGAGCCGCGCGACGACCGGCTTCGCGCCGTGACCGATGTCCTGCACGCCGACCCCAGCCGGAACACGACCCTGGCCGGCCTCGGGCGCCTGACCGGCGCAAGCGAGCGAACGCTCAGCCGCCTGTTCCACCTCGAACTGGGGATGAGCTTCCATCGCTGGCGCACCATGCTGCGGATTCATCACGGCCTCATCCACCTGACCGGCGGACGGTCGGTCACCGAGACCGCGACCGCCTGCGGATGGTCGAACCCGACCAGCTTCATCGAGGCGTTCACCGAGGTTGTGGGCCAGACCCCGGGCCGATATCAGGCCCGGCTGAGGTAGCCGCGGAAAGTTGGCGGGATTGCGGTGCCCGCCGGTCATTCACCGGTGGCAGGCGGAAACCGGCGCGTTCACAGTGGTCGCATGGTTCAACCAAGCGATCAGACCACCGTCGTCATCGTCGGCGCCGGCGTCGCCGGGCTCACCCTCGGCAATTTCCTGCGGCGTAACGGCGTCGGCTGCGTCATCGTCGAGAAGAACAGCCGGGAGTACGTCGAACAGCGCCAGCGGGCCGGAACGGTCGACGCCCGTGGGGTGCGCATGTACCGCGCGTGGGGCCTCGACGAGGTGCTGGAGGGCGAATCGCTGCCCGACGGCGCGGGCGGCTTCTGGATCGACGGCGACGAGCTGCCGATCGACCTGGACGACGAGGACAACAAGGACAGCATCCTGTGCCCGCAACAGATCCTGGTCCGCAACCTCACCGACGTCTTCCTGCGGGAGGGTGGAGACCTCCGCTTCCAGGCCGCCGACGTCACCCTCGGCGATCTCGACAGCGAGCACCCGTTCGTGCGCTACCGCGACGCCGGCGGGGCCGACCGGGCCGTCCGCTGCGACTTTATCGCCGGGTGCGACGGCGACCGCGGCGTCAGCCGGGCCTCGATCCCGGCCGGCGTCCTGACCCGCTACTCCCACGAGTACGGCTACGCCTGGCTCAGCGTCCTGGCCGCCGTGCCGGGAACCTCGGCGGGCATGGCGATCCACTCGCGCGGCCTGGCCGGGCTGATTCCCCGCGGGGCGAACGCCAGCCGCATCTATCTGCAGATCCCCCTCGACGCCACCCTCGAGCAGTGGCCGGACGAGCGGATCTGGAGTGAGCTGGCGGCCCGCTACGGCAGCCCCCGCGAGGCCGGTCCGATCATCACCAAGCAGATCGTGCCGCTGCGCAGTGTGGTCCACGAGCCCATGGCCCACGGCCGGCTCCATCTGCTCGGCGACGCCGCGCACATCGTCCCGCCGATGAGCGCCAAGGGCATCAACCTCGCCCTCAACGACGCCGAGACGCTGGCCCGCGCCGTCATCGAGAAGGAGCGGACCGGCGACTCGACCCTGCTCGGCCGCTATTCCGAGGACTGCCTGCGCCACGTCTGGAACTACCAGGCGTTCGCCGCGTGGATCACCGACACCATGCACGACGCCGGCGACCCCTCCTACGCCGGCGAGTTCCGCCGGAAGATCGCCCGAGCCGAATTGCAGCGCCAGTTCGCCTCGCCCACCGCGAACCGCCTCTTCGGCGAGCTCACCTCCGGAGTCAACTAGCCTGGTCGATTTCCCACCTGGGGTACGGCACCCGTTGGAGGGATCGGCCGGGCCCGGTGTGCTGGCTATCCTCAGTTCACCTCGAAGGGGGAGGGCCCGGGATGGGTGTGCGGTCGTGGTGGGCGCGAACCCAGGTCCGGGGGTCCGAGCGGCTCGCCCTGCGCCTGCAGGCCGCCTTTCTGGCCAATGAGGACCCGCGGCTGCTGGACGCGTCGCTGGTGTGGACCCGGCGGGCGGTGGCGTACACCCCGCCTGATTCGCCGGAGCTGGCCGAGCGGTTGTCGACCATGGGCGACGTGCTGTGCATGCGGTACGAGCGCAACCACGACGTCGCCGGCCTGGAGCAGGCGCTGGCGATCCACCGGGGGGCGCTGGCGCTGGTGGCGGCCGTCCCGGCCCATCCACACCTCTACACCGTGTACACCGGCCTGGGCAGCGCCCTGAGCCACCTGGCCCAGCGGGACAGCGACCTGGTGGTGATGGACGAGGCGATCGGCTACTACCGGGCCGCGCTGGAGGACCCGGCCGACGATCCCGACCTCCGGGCCATGCGCCTGGTCAACCTCAGCCACGCGCTGGAGCTGCGCTGCCTGTACGCCGCGGATCTGTCGTCCCTGGACGAGGCGATCGAGCTGCTTCGGACCGCGGTGTCGCTGACGCCGACCGGCAGCCATTTCTACCCGTGGCGGGCGTCCCGGCTGGCCAGCGCGATGGCCGGCCGAGCGGCGCTGGGCGGCGACAGCGACCCGGCGAGCGGCGTGACCGAGGTTCTCGATCAGATCCGCGCCGCGCTGCCCGGCGCCCTCCCGTCGTTCGCGGAGCAGGCCCGGATCCTGATCGGCCCGCTGCTGGCCGGCCCACCGGCCACCGACGCGCCCGGCCCGGAGACCGGCGAGCCGACTCCGGCCGCCGTCCTCGAGGAGGTGTCCGCGATCGTTCGCCAGAGCGACGCGCGCACGATGGCGCCGTTGTACCAGGCGGGCAATGTCGCGGGCATGCTCAGGCGGGCGGCCGCGTCCGGCGACCCGCGGCTGTTCGACGAGGCCGTCGCGACCGCCCGGGACGCCGTCGCGTCGACACCGGACGACCACCCGTTCCGGTACGCCGTCCTCGGGCTGCTGGGTGCGGCGCTGGGCCAGCGGATGGAGTGGCTGGGCCGGCGCGACGACCTGCCGGAGATGGTCGACGTGCTACGCCGGGCGGTGGCGGCCTCCCCGGCCGATGACCCCGCCCGCGGCGGCTTCCAGTCCGACCTGGGCAACGCGCTGGTGCTGTCCTTCGACACCGCCGGCGACCTGGCCACCCTGACCGAGGCGGTGGCCACCTTCCGCGCGGCCGCGGCCGCCCTGCCCGACGACTTCGCCGAGCCGGGGATCGTCTGGACCAACCTGGGCGGCGCGCTGCTCCGGCTGCACGAGCGCACTTCCGACGCGCCCGCGCTGGACGAGGCGATCGAGGCGCACCACCGCGCGGTCGCCTCGGCCACCGCCACCCATGTCAACCGCGGGATGTACGCCAGCAACCTCTCCGGCGCGCTGAGCCGCCGGTGGCGCGACGACGGCGACATCGCCGACCTGGACGAGGCCATCCGCTTCGGCCGGCTGGCCGCCGAGGCCCCGGGAACGCCGCCGGCGACCCGGCCGCTGTACCTCGGCAACCTCGGCGAGGCGCTGGCCGAGCGCGGCCTCCAGACCGGACAGACCGAGTCGCTGGACGAGGCGGTGCGGGTGTTCCGTGAGGTGACGACGTTGATGCCCGCCGGGCATGTCGCCCGGCCGAAGGCCCTGCACATGCTGGGGAACGCGCTGATCGTCACCGGCGAGGAGAGTGGCGCGACCATCGACGAGGCGGTGCGGGTGCTTCGCGAGGCGGTCGCCGCCGAGCCCGTCCGGTTCCACGCAGCGGACGCTGATGCTCAACAGCCTCGGCCGGAGCCTGGTGCTGCGGGCCCAGCACGCCGAGAGCGACGGCCGCCGCCGCGCGGTGCTGGCCGAGCTGGCCGCCGTTCTGGCCGGCGGCGAGGTGGGTGAACCGTTCGCGAGGGCCGCCGAGAAGACCGGAGCGAACGAGGGCGAGGAGATCGCCGCGCTGGACGAGGCGGTCAGCGTGCTGACCGACGCGATCGCCGACCGGTCGGCCACCGCCGCGAACCGCTCGCTGTCGGTCAGCAACCTCGGGTCCGCCCTGTGGATCCGGTACCAGTTGACCGGCAAGGCCCGCGACCTCGACCGGGCGGCTAGGGAACTCTGCCGGGCCACCGTCGAGGCGCCGCTACCGGGCCGGATCCACGCGGTCGCGCTCTCGTACCTCGGCCGGGTCCTGATGGATGTATGGCGCCGCCGCCACGACGACCGCACCCGCGCGGAGGCCGAGGAGGCGCTCCGGGCGTCGGTCGCGGTGGAGGTGGCGCCGGCCGATTTCCGGGCGTTCGTGGCCCGGCTGCTCGGCGACTTCATCGTGGAGACCGGCCGGCCGGCCGAGGCGGTGGAGGCGTACGCCACCGCGGTCGGGCTGCTGGAGGCGATCGCCTGGCGTGGGCTGAGCCGGCCGGACCAGGAGCGCCTGCTGGCCGAGTTCGAGGACGTGGCGGTGGACGCGGCCGCCTGCGCGCTGACCGCCGGACGGCCCCGGCTCGCCGTGGAGCTGCTCGAACAGGGCCGCGGCGTGCTGCTCACCCAGGTCATCGACGGGCGTTCCGGGTACGACCGGCTGCGTGCCGCGGCGCCCGAGCCGGCCGAGCGGCTCCGCGCGGTCCAGGACGAGCTCGGCGCCCGCTCGGCCGAGGGCGGCGACCAGCCGGACGCCGATCGGGTACACGCGCTCGTGCGCGAACAGGACCGGCTGCTGGCCGAGATCCGTGAACTGCCCGGCTTCGCCGACTTCCTCCGCCCGCCCGCCTTCGAGCGGCTCTCGGCCGGCGCCGGTGGGGGGCCGCTGGTCATCGTCAACGTCAGCCGGCTGCGCTGCGACGCGATCACGGTCGCCCCGGACGACGTACGGGTGACCGCGCTGCCCGGCCTCGACCACGCCGAGGTGGGGCGCCGCGCGGACGAGCTGCTGCGCTTCGTCGCCGGCCGGGACGGCGACCGGAGGCGGCCCGAGGCCGAGCTCGGCGAGATCCTGGGCTGGCTGTGGGACGTCATCGCCGCGCCGATCCTGGCCGACCTGGACGTCGCTGGGCCGGACACCCGGCTGTGGTGGTGCCCGACCGGCCGGCTGGCCATCCTGCCGCTGCACGCCGCCGGGCGTCACGGCGCCGGCGGGCGCGACACCGTGCTGGACCGGGTCGTGTCGTCCTACACGCCGACCGCGCGGGCGCTCCTGCACGCCCGGCCGCCCCGTGCGGCCGCCTCCACCGGAACGCGCGCGCTGGTCGTCGCCATGCCCCACACCGACGGGTACGCCGACCTCCCCGGCGCCGAGGAGGAGCTGGCCGAGGTCACCGCCCGATATCCGGACGCGACCCTCGCGGTCGGGCCCGCGGCCACCCGGGCGGCGGTGCTGGCCGCCGTGGCCGGGTGCGACCTCGCGCATTTCGCCTGCCACGCCGCGCACGACCTGAACGCCCCGTCGGCCAGCCGGCTGCTGCTGCACGACCGGCCGCTGACCGTGCGCGACCTGGTCGCACACCGGGCCGGTCAGGCCGAGCTGGCGTACCTGTCGGCCTGCGAGACGTTCAGCGGCAGCCGGCGGCTGCCCGACGAGGCGATCAGCCTGGCCGGCACGGTGCAGCTCGCCGGGTTCCGCCAGGTCATCGGCACCCTGTGGGCGGTCAGTGACCGGTACGCCCCACGGGTGGCCCGTGCCGTGTACGCGGGCATCGCCGAGGCCGGCGACCTGACCGGCACGGCCGCCGCCCTGCACGACGCGGTCCGGTCCCTGCGCGACCGGCGGCCGGCCGCACCCAGCCTGTGGGCGCCGTACGTACACATCGGCCCTTGATCTTGATCTAGAGACGGCCCCAGATCTGGTTGGCGGCGCCGCCGCAGTCCCAGAGTTGCAGGGTCGCCCCGTTGCTGCCGTTCCAGTCCTTGATGTCGACGCACCGGCCCGAGGAGACGTTCACCAGGGTCCGGGCCGAGGTGAGGGTGAACCGCTGGACCGGGTTGGTGTTGCAGCCGGTCAGCTGGATCGGCGTGCCGTTGGTGAGTGCGCCGCCGGCCGGGTCCATGCACTTGCCCATCGCGCGAAGCGTGCCGTCGGACTCGGACGACCACTTCTGCGCGGCGCTGTTGTTGCAGTCGTACATCTGGAGCAGCGCCCCGTCGACCGGGTTGGCGCCGGGGATGTCGATGCAGCGGCCGCTGAAGTTGGACTGGAGCATCGTCGCGCCGGAGGCCGGGGGAGGGTCGTTGCCGGGCGGGGTGCCGGCGTCGCAGTCGTTGGTGCTGACCACGCTGTCGGTGTGCGTGCTGCCCGCGGACCGGTAGCCGTTGATCGTCGCGGTCGCCTGCGCCGGGGTCAGCACCTGCTTCTTGGCGTGGTAGAGGTAGTCGACCGACTGCAGGTAGGTGCTGGTGCCGCCGGCGTGCCCGGCCAGGTCGATGAACCACTGGTTGAAGTCGATCGACATGTTCTGCCGGGGGTAGTACTTGCCCGAGTGGTCACCGACCAGCGCGCCGTCGATGTAGTACTTGACGTGGCCGCCGGACACGGTCGCCATCACGTCGTGCCAGCCGTTGATGCTCCTCGCCTGCTGGCTGTGCTGGTTGTCGGCGTACCAGGGGTCGGCGACGTACGTGTACCAGGTGGTCTGGTAGTTGATCGGGCCCGCCTCGCCCCAGCCGCCGTTCGGCAGGTACTCGGAGAAGTCCAGCTCGGAGTAGGTGGGGTCGCGGGGCGCGGCCAGCGGGGAGATCGTGTAGAAGGTCTGGTTCACGTGGTCGCCGTCGGATCCGCTCGCCGGGGCGTCCGAGAACTTGATCCGGGCCAGGTAGGTGCCCTCGAAGAAGCGCCGGTTGCTCTGCGAGAACTCGGCGTGCGACGTGCCGCCGGCGGCGCCGTTGGTGACCGCCTTGAGCTGGGCGACCTTCTGCCCGTCGACGGTCGGGAAGGCCACGTTGTCGGCGAGCCACTGCGCGCCGGGTACGCCGGGGCCGCCGGCGTTGCTCCGGATGCTCCAGCCGCGCTGGCTCAGCGCCGGGTCGGTGCGCGACGAATAGCTGAAGTCGTCGAACAGCACGCCGCAGCCGACCGCGGCGCTGCTGCTCGGCGCGGAGGCGACGCCGAGGCCGGTGAGGGCCGCGGCGGCCAGGGCGATGGTCGTACCGATGACGGTCTTGCGTCTTGGCTCGAGTCCCATGGGGGTGGGCTCCTTCGTGGGATGCGCCGAACTGACCAGTGGTAAGGTATTGACCGTCCTCCATGCCACCAGCCCACGTCAAGTCCTGTGTTACCACTGGTAAATCTCGGCAGGGCATAGGGTGATGCTGTGCGGCGGGCTGAGGTACGGGAGAAACTGCGCGAGCTGATCGAGGTGCGCGCGCCGGGCGATCCCATGCCGTCCGAGCGGTCGCTGTGCGAACACCTCGGCGTCTCCCGGCCGACGGTCCGGGCGGCCATCGACGAGCTGGCCCGCGACGGCCTGCTCGTCCGTCAGCACGGGCGCGGCACGTTCACCAGCCCGCACAAGATCTCGCAGGAGGTTCCGTCCGCCTCCGGGCAGCCCGTCCCGCCGGCCGAGGGGGACTGGACGAGCGAGGTGCTCGTGTTCCGCACCGAATCGGCCGGCGCCCGGCTCGGCCGGCGGTTGCGGGTCTCCCCGGGCGACGACCTGCTCCACGTGACGCGCCGGCGGATGGTCGACGGCGAACCGATGGCCATCGAGGAGATCCGGCTGCCCGCCGCCCTGGTCACCGGCATCACGGCCGACGACTTCGTGGCCGGCTCGCTCTACCGCCTGATGCGCGAACGCTTCGGCGTGGACCCGACCGACGCGGTGCAGACCACCGAGCCCACGGTCACCGACGCCCAGGAGTCCCAGCTGCTCGGCGTGCCGCTCTACTCACCGGCCCTGCTCTTCGAACGGACCACCCGCGACGGCAGAGGCCGGGTGATCGAGTTCACCCGGTCCATCTACCGCGGCGACCGCTACCGCATCACCAGTCACCTCAAGCTGGGCCCGAATTCGGGTTGAGCTAGAAGCCCGGCGGGACCGTGACGGTGATCGGCTGGTTGAAGTCGTAGAACTCGGTGCTGGAGGAGCCGGCTGGCCCCCGGTCGACGGTGACGCGGCGGATGAGGTTGCCGGCGGCCCACACGTCGATCGAGGCGATCTCGTCGGCGTTCTCCAGCTCGAACCACGCGGTCTGGCCGGCCGGCAGGGCGGCCAGGGCGGCCCGGGCGCCGGTGGTGATCTCCAGCCGGTAATGGGTCGCCTCGGACCCGCGGACCTTCTCCTCGCCCAGGTCCTCCACCTCGGCGTCCGCCAACGCGGCCCGCACCACCGCGCCGGTCGACTCGGCGAACGGGGCGAGGCTCGACTCGGGGGTGACCTTTCCGGTCCGGGGTTTCGGGTCGTCGCTGGCCCGCTCGTAGAACCGGCCGCCGACGATGACCGAGGTGACCGTGACCGGGCCGTCGCGCGACACCAGCGACATGTTCTCGCCGGAGACCTCGATCGTCGCCGACCTCGGCCGGCCGTCCTCCGCCCGCACCTGGGTGACGCCCCGCAGGGAGGTGACGTCGGCCGTGGTGTTGGCCGCCGCCAGCACCATCTGGTCCGGCGCCGGGCCACTCCCGCCGACCGTGACCACGGTCAGCACCGCGGCCGCCGCGGCCGCGGTGACCGCGGCGGCCCAGGTCAGCGGCCATCGCCAGGAACGCGCCGGGCGGGCCGGACGAGCCAGGCGCGCCGGGCCGGCCGCGACGGGCTCGGCGGTCGCGGATGTGGACATCGCGCGGTGCAGGATGTCCTGGTAGCGGGCGGAGCCCGGGGCGGGTGGCTGGTCGCTGACGGACGGGTCCAGCGTGCGCAGCATGGTCAGGTCGTCGTCCTCGAGCTCAGGCATGACGTCTCCGTTCGTTCAGGGCGGGTCGGGGGTCCAGGTTCCGCAGGTGGCGGTCGAGTTTGAGGCGCGCCTTGTGCAGCCGCGACGAGACGATCGCCGGGGTCAGGTCGAGCAGCGTCGCGATCTCACCGGCGCCGAGGCTGTCCCAGGCGCGCAGGAGCAGCAGCTCACGGTCGTCCTCGTCGAGGGCGGCCAGCGCCGACCACAGGCCCTGCGGCGACGGTTCGGCGTCCTCGTACGCCTCCGGCGGCCGGTCGATGCTGACCAGGCGCAGGTGCAGCCGGTCGCGGCGGACCCCTTCGCGCCGGTGGTTGGCCAGGATGCGCCGCGCCACCCCGAACAGCCACAGCCGCGCGTCCGCACCGGGGATGTCGTCGCGCCGCCGCCAGGCGACCGCGAACGTCTCGGCCGTGATGTCGTCGGCGTCGGTCTCGGATGTCGTACGCCGGCGGGCGAATCGCCACACATCGGGGAACTGCGCGGCGAAGAGCGCGCTGAAATGCTCCTCGTCCATGCCACCTCCACTCGAGCTGGGAATGATCTTTCACCCAGCACATGTCCGGGCGGCCCGGTATCTCGCCGTTCGCCCGGCGGGACGTTCGCGGACGCCCGCCGGCCGGTCGGAGGCCCAGGTCAGCGCCGTGATCCTGCTCGCTCTAGGGGCCCAAAGCGATGGGGAGTGCGTACGTTCGTACGCACTCAGGAAGGAACCACCGCATGGACCGCGCCCCCACCCGTCGAGCGGATCCTCGGGCGGCCGGTGCTGCCGACGATGCACGGCTTCTTCAGCCTCGGCACGGTCGTCGGCGCCACCGCCGGCATGGTGCTCACCGCCGTGGCGTACCCGGCGGCCTGGCATCTTCTCGTGATCGGCCTGATCAGCGTTCCGGTGGCGGTGCTCTCGGTCCGCCACCTGCCGGCCGGCCTGGGCCGGGGAACCGCCGCCGGGAACCGCGAGCGGGGGAGCGCTCCGGTCTGGCGCGACCCGATCCTGCTGATCATCGGCGTCATCACGCTCGCGATGGCCCTGACCGAGGGCGCCGCCAACGACTGGCTGCCGCTGATCATGGTGGATGGCCACGGCTTCGGCGCCGCCCTGGGCTCGGCGGTCTACGTCGTCTTCGCCGCCGCGATGACGCTCGGCCGGTTCACCGGCAACCGCTTCCTGGAGCGGTACGGCCGGGCGCGGGTGCTCGCCGCCGGCGCGATCATCGGCGGTGCCGGCGTGGCCCTGGTCATCGTCGTCGACAGCCGGCTCGTGGCGTTCGCCGCCGTCCTGCTCTGGGGCCTGGGCGCCGCCCTCGGCTTCCCGGTGGCGATGTCGGCGGCCGGGGACTCGGGCGACCACCCGGCGGCCCGGGTGTCGCTGGTGGCGACCGTCGGATACGTGGCCTTCCTGGTCGGGCCGCCGGCCCTGGGCTTCCTCGGCGACCACTACGGCCTGCGGAACGCGATGATCGTCGTCCTGGCCTTCCTGGTCCTGGCCGCCGCGATGGCCGTGCGCCTCCACCGGGCCACGGCTCGCGTGGAGGTCGCCGGCTGAGCGCGGCCTCCACCCAAGGTTATAGACGGATCTCCCTCCGGAGCCCGATCCGCCGGCCGGGCCGCGTCGGCCAGACTTTCCGGCATGAACGCTCCCTCCACCACCGACAGCGCGCCGGCCGGCCGGTTCCGGGTCTGGCGCCGCCGCGTGCTCCTCGCCGTCGCCTGCCTCCCGCTCGCCGCCGCCAGCGTCCTGCACACGATGGGCCGCTCGGGCGACTTCGGCCTGCTGGGCCGCTGGTACGTGCTCACCGGGCTGACTGTCGTCTCGCTCCTGGCCTGGCTGCTCCTCGAGAAGGCGATCGCCCGGACCACCCCCGCCGCGCCGGAGGACTGAGGGCCGCCCGCTGACCGGGCGGGCTGGCAGGATGGCCGGCATGACGTACCACGTACGGCCGCTCGGGCCGGCGGATCGGCAGCTCGCGTGGCACCTCGGCAGCCTCGCCTTCGGCTACGCCGAACAGCCCGTTCCCGAGGGCTGGACCCCGGACTCGCCGGGCCGGCGCGTGCTCGGCGTCTTCGACCCGGCCGGGCGGCTGGTGGCCAAGGCCGACGATCGCGAGCAGGGCCAGTGGTTCGGCGGCCGGATCGTGCCGGTCAGCGGCATCGCCGGTGTGTCGACCGCACCCGAGCTGCGCGGGCGTGGCCTGGCCCGGCTGGTGCTGACCCGGCTGCTGGAAGGCGCCCGGGAGCGGGGCGCGGTGATCAGCACCCTGTTCGACACCACGCCGGCGCCGTACCGGGCCCTCGGGTGGGAAGAGGTCGGCGCGCTGGTTCACCACCGGGTGCCGGCCCGGGTGCTGGCCGAGATCGGGCCTGATGCCACGACCACGTTGCGACCGGCGACCGAGGCCGACCTCCCCGCCGTGTCCGAGATCTACCGCGAGGTGGCGCGGGCCGGCAGCGGGCTGATGGAGCGGTCCGGTCCGGCCTTCGGGGCGACCCCGGCGCAGGTGCTGGCCGCGTACCACGGCTTCACCGTCGCCGTGGACGACACCGGCACGATCGCCGGGTACGCCAGCTGGAACCGTGGCCCCGGCTACGACGCGAACGGCCGGCTCACGGTGGACGACCTGATCGGACGGACGCCGGAGGCGACACGCACGCTGCTGGCCATGCTCGGCGCCTGGGCCAGCGTCGCGCCCACCGTGCTGATCCGGCTGGGCGCCGCCGATCCGGTCTGGTCGCTGGTGGCGCGGGGTGATGCCAAGCCCGAGTCGGCCCGGCCGTGGATGCTGCGGGTCGTCGACGCCCCTGGCGCGGTCGCCGCCCGGGGCTGGCCGCGGCACCTGACCGGCGAGGTCGACCTCGAGCTGTCCGACGACGTCTGCCCGTGGCATCAGGGCCGCCACCGGCTGGTGCTCGCCGGCGGGAACGGCCGGTTGGAGCCGGGCGGCGAGGGCACGGTCCGGCTGGCGCCGCGCGGCCTGGCCGCCTGGTACGCGGGCGCGGGCACCCCGCAGCAACTGCGCCGCAGCGGCTTCCTGACCGGCGGGGACGCCGGCACCGACGAGCTGCTGCGCGCCGCGACCGCCGGCCCGGCGCCGACCCTGCACGACTACTTCTAGCGCTCTTCCCAGGCCTGGGCAGAAGTCATAGGCTTCGATGGCGTACGACGCCGAGGAGGGGTCATGAAGCGCTTGCTCACGTACCTGGTGGCCATGGTGGTGGCGGTGGGGCTGGCCGGTCCGGCGGCCGCGACGGCGTCGGCGCACCCCCGGTTCACCGCGCTGGTCTTCTCCAAGACCGCGGCCTTCCGGCACGACTCGATCCCGGCCGGGGTGGCCGCCATCCGGCAGCTCGGCGCCGAGCACAACTTCACCGTCGACGCCACCGAGGACGCGTCGGCGTTCACCGACGCCAACCTGGCCCGGTACGACGTCGTGGTGTGGCTCAGCACCACCGGTGACGTGCTGAACGACCAGCAGCAGGCGGCCTTCAAGCGCTACATCCGTGCCGGCGGCGGCTACGCGGGCGTCCACGCCGCCTCGGACACCGAGTACGACTGGCCCTGGTACGGCCGGCTGGTCGGCGCGTACTTCCGTGACCACCCGGGCTCGGTCAACGCCCAGTTCCAGGTCGCGACCGTGAACGTTCTCGGCCGGGACACCCCGGCCACCCGGCCGCTGCCGCGCTACTGGGACCGGGAGGAGGAGTGGTACAACTTCCGCACCAACCCCCGGCACACCGTGCGCGTCCTGGCCGAGGTGGACGAGCGGACGTACGACCCCCGGGGTTACAGCGTTCCCGGCGGCTCGCCCGGCATGGGCCCGCACCACCCGGTCTCCTGGTGCCAGCCGTTCGACGGCGGTCGCGCCTTCTACACCGCGATGGGCCACAAGAGCGAGTACTACTCCGACCCGCTGCTGCTGGCCCACCTCTACGGCGGCATCCGGATGGCAGCCGGCGTGACCCCCTTCAACTGCGGCACCGAGAACTAACCCAAACGCTCATCGCGTTTTGTGCGTTTGCGCTGGTCAGTGGTGGCGCGCGATAGTCGCAGGATGCCGACCATCAGACGTGTCGTCGCCGTTGTCGCCGCCGCTGCCGTCGTCCTTGGACTGTCGGGCGCCGGGGCCGAGGCGAGAGGCCGGACGACGCTGTACGTGTCCCCTCACGGATCCGACACCGCCGACGGGACGGCTCGTCATCCGCTGCGTACCCCGCAGCTCGCCGTTGATCGTCTCGGCCGTCCCGGCGGCACCGTGCGGCTGCTGGGCGGCCGGTACGCCCGCCAGCGGATCGTCATCAAGGACCGCGCCCACCTCACGGTGCGGGCCGACGCCGGAGCGGTGCTCGACGGGGCGGGCCTGGCGCCGCTCGCCGGGCAGAGCGGCATGGTCGAGATCCGCGACAGCTCCGACGTGACCGTCTCGGGCCTGACCGTGACCGGCTACCGCACCAGCCTGCTCACGGCGGTGCCGATCGGCATCCTGGTGATCGGCTCGGGTCACGCGATCCGGCTCAGCGGCAACCACGTGCACCATCTCGGCAACGACAACGGCACCCTGGGCAGCTTCGACATGAACGCGCACGGCATCGCCGTGTTCGGCACGAGCGCGGCCCGGTCGCTCTCCGACGTGAGCATCACCGGCAACGAGCTCGACCATCTCGTTCTCGGCGCCAGCGAGACGCTGGTGCTGAACGGGAACGTCGACGGCTGGTCGGTGACCCACAACGTCATCCACGACAACAACAACATCGGCATCGACGCGATCGGGTTCGAGTCGACCATCGGCGGGGCGGCCCGGTTCACCGAGGTCAACCGGGCCCGGAACGGGCTGATCGCGGGCAACCGGGTGTCCCGCATCATCAGCGAGGGCAACCCGGCCTATTGGGACGACGGCTCCTGGTGCAACTGCGCCGACGGCATCTACGTCGACGGCGGCGCCGCCATCACCATCACCGGCAACCGGGTGGACGCCTCGGACATCGGCATCGAGGTCGCGTCGGAATGGCGTCAGGGCCGTACGAACGACATCACGGTCAAGGACAACACCGTGACCGGCAGCCGCTACACCGGCCTGGCCATCGGCGGCTACGACCAGGACCGCGGCGAGGCGTACGACGTGACCGTCACCGGCAACCTCCTGCGCGGCAACAACACCCTGAACGACGGGTCGCCCGAGATGCTCCTGCAGTACTACGTGCACGACACCACGATCAGGCACAACACCGTCATCGCGACGAACCCGGACCAGGCCGTGCTCCTCTTCCGGAACGCTCCGGCCGGCGGCGCCGCCAAGAACGCCCGCGTGGTGCTGAACGACAACACCTACCGGGGACGGGTGCCGGCCGGCCAGGAGTCCTACTTCTGGAACGGCGCCGAGCAGCGGGGGCTCCGGGCCTACCAGGCCGTCAGCGGCCAGGACACCAGAAGCACCTACCACCGCTGATCATTGACAACGTTGAATAACGGGGGCGAGGATGGCAACGTTGTCAACGTTGGGAGTCCACGTGCGCCTACGTTCACATCGGCTCGTGTTCGCGGGGGCCGTCCTCAGCGCGACCCTGATGGTGCTGACCGCGCCGGCGTCGGCCGCGCCGGGCCACCGCGAACCCGGCCGGTCGGCACAGACCGCCCGCGCGCTGGCCGCCTATTCGGCCCTCGACCGATACTTCGGCACCGCTGACGGCTCCGGGCTCTACCGCGAGCAGTACCCGGTCGAGGCCGGCGACAACCCGTACTCCTACGAGTGGCCGTACTCCCAGGTCCACATCGCCGCGCTCGACCTCACCGTGGCGAACCCGCGCGGTGAGCGTGCCTACGCCGCGCGGGCCAAGGCCCAGGAACGGTACTGGAACGCCACCGGCGGCACGACCGGCCTGCCCGGCTACGACTCGTACCCGGTCGCGCCCTACGGCGCCGGCGGCGACATGTTCTACGACGACAACGAATGGGTCGGCCTGGCCAAGATCCAGCGCTACCTGCAGACCGGTGACGCCGCGGCGCTGAAGCGCGCGAAGGAGATCTTCACCCTGGTCGAGTCCGGCTGGGACACCGACACCAGCCACGCCGCTCCCGGCGGGGTGTTCTGGACCCAGGCCACCTGGAGCAACGACCGGAACACGGTGTCGAACATGCCGGGCGCCCAGCTCGGAATCCGGCTCTACCAGATCACCGGCAAGCGCCACTACCTCGACTCCGCGCTCCGGTTCTACCACTGGACCAACACCTATCTGCAGAGCCCCAGCGGCCTCTACTGGGACCACCTCGACCTCGACGGCACGCTGGAGAAGACCATCTGGTCGTACAACCAGGGCGTGCCGGTCGGCGTGAACGTCCTGCTCTACCAGGTGACCCACGACCGCACCTACCTGCGGCGGGCGCAGCGGATCGCCGACGCGGCCTACACCTACTACGTCACCCAGGGCCGCCTGCACCGCCAGCCGATCTTCTTCAACTCGATCTACTTCAAAAACCTGCTGCTGCTCGAATCGGTGACCGGCGGCCGGAAAAATCGGCAGGCGATGGCCCGGTACGCCGACCAGGTGTGGGCCACCAACCGCGATCCCGCCACCGGTCTTGTGCACTTCAACGCCGACGGCGGCACCGAGGCGATCCAGCAGGCGGCGCTCGTCCAGATCTACGCGGTGCTGGCCTGGCCGCCGGCCCGATGGCCGACCCTCTACTGACGACGGCTTCACGATCAAGAGCGTGAGGTCGTAGCCGAGCGGGTGGCTCAGACCGTCGCTCCCGCCGAGGGTCGGCTCGCTCCGCTACGCCTCCGCGTCCGTGCGTGGTCACCCTCTTTCACAGTGTCGACAACGCCCGCGCGAGCGCCTGCCGGCCTGACCTGGGCCACGCACGGGCGGCCGGCCCGGACGCCATGCCGATGGTCGCCGCCGTCGACGCACGCCGTAGGGAGCGAGCCGTACCTACTATGAGGGTCATGACCGATCAGACGAACGCCGACCAGCTCCGTCAGGAACTCGCCGACATCGACACGCAGCTCGTGGAACTACGCCGGCTGGATGAGGACGCCGAGGCCCGCCGCAGCTCGGACGGAACCCGGTCGGAGGGGGTCGTGGAGCCCGAGGAGCTGGCCACCGACCTCACCGGCATCGCCGAGAACGAGGCGGTGATCGACGTTCTCACCCAGCGCCGCGAGAGCATCGAGGCGAAGCTCCGCGACCTCGGCTGACGATCAGCCCACCGGCACCGGCGGCGCCGGCACCTCGGGTTTCGTGCCCGGCCGCCACCAGTTCCATCGTCCGAGCAGCGACATCGTCGCCGGCAGGAGCAGGCCGCGCACCACCGTGACGTCCAGCAGGACCGCCACGGCCATGCCGACGCCGATCTCCTTCACCGCGACCAGGTCGCCGAGGACGAAGCCGAGGAAGACGATGCCGATGGCCAGGGCGGCCGCGGTGACCACCGGGCCGGTGGCGGTGATCCCGGCCAGGACGGCGCGGTCGCTGGCCGCCCGGTCGGTCGCCGTCCGCCGGTCCCATTCCTCCTTGATGCGGGCCAGCAGGAACACCTCGTAGTCCATCGACAGGCCGAACGCGAAGACGAACAGCAGCAGCGGCGTGGTCAGGTCGAGCGCGCCCCACGGCTCGAAGCCCAGCACGCCGGCGCCCCAGCCCCACTGGAAGACCGCGACCAGCACCCCCATGGTGGCCAGCAGGGTGAGGATGTTCATCACGATGGCCTTGACCGGCACGACCACCGAGCGCGTGAGGGCGAACAGCAGCGCCCCGGTGGCCAGGACGATGATCAGCAGGGCGACGGGCAGGCGGTCGGCCACCGACCGCTTCTCGTCGACCAGCTCGGCGGCCGGGCCGGTCACCAGCACGGGAGCGGGCGCGTCGAGGGCCCGGAGGTCGGCCACCAGCCCCTGGGCCTGCTCGCCGTCGGCCGGGCCGCGCGGCACCACGTCGGCGACGCTCACCCCGGGCGGCAGCTGGTCCCGTTCGAACACGTCGGAGACGCCCGGCATCCGCTTGATGGTCTCGTACAGCTCCCCGAGCTGGGCCGGGTCGGCCTCGATGACCACGGTCAGCGGCGCCTTGGGCGGGTCGGCGAACCGGCCGTGCACCGCCTCGTACGTCTGCCGCGCCTCGCTGCTCCGCGGCAGCGCGCGGACGTCCGAGTTGGCGAACTCCACGAAGAACAGCGGGGTGCTCAGCGCCAGCAGGCCGGCCGCCGCGGCCAGGGCCACCAGGGCGGGCCGGCGCTGGGCGAACGAGGCCTGACGTTTCAGCAGGCCGAAGCCCCGGCCCCGGCCGGTCGCCGGGATGCGGCGGTGCGAGACCGCGACCAACGCCGGTACGAGCGTCAGCCCGGTCGCCGTGGCCAGGGCGACGACCAGCGCCCCGCCCAGCGCCATCGCGGCCAGCAGCGGGTCGCCGAAGGCGAACAGCCCGACCAGCGCCGCGGTGACGGCCGAGCCGGACACCAGCACCGCCCGGCCGGCGGTGCCCACCGTCCGGGCCATCAGCTCGACCAGCGGCGCGTCCGGGTCGGCGGCCCGTTCCTCCCGGAACCGGGCGATCATCAGCAGGCTGTAGTCGACCGCCAGCCCGATGCCGAGCAGGGTGACCACGTTGACCGTGTACTCGCTGACCGGCAGCAGGCGGGCCAGCCCGGTCAGCGTGAGCAGCGTGGCGGTGACCGCGCCGACCGCCGCGGCCAGCGGCAGCAGCCCCGCCACCAGGCCGCCCAGGACCACGATCAGCAGCAGCGCCACGCAGACCAGCGCCACGGTCTCGCCCAGGGCCGCGTCCCGGACGGCCTGGTCGGCGAACTCCCGTTCGGCCAGCAGCTCGCCGCCGATCAGGATCTCCGGGGCGTCGATGCGGAGCAGGGCGGCGCTGACCTGGTCGGCGACCCGCAACGCGTCGTCGTCGCTCAGGCCCGGGTCGAGCTCGACCGTGATCAGGGAGCTGCGGTTGTCGGTGGAGATCTCCCGGAACGGTGTGGTGTAGGCGTCCTGGACCTCGGCGACCCCGGGGTAGTCGCGGATCTCGTACGAGATCTGGGTGACGCTGTTGATCAGCGCGATGGCGCCGACGTCACGCCCGGAGATCACGGCGACCAGCCGGTCCCCTTCGGGCGACACCTTGTCCACGCGTTCCTGCGCCACCGTGGCCGGCGCTCCGGCGGGCAGCGGGTCGATCGACTGTGTGCGGTCGTAGATGGAGCCGCCGAACACGCCGCCGGCCACCGCGACCACCGCCCACACGGCGATGACGACGAAGCGGCGAAGGTAGACGGTGCGACCCAGCGCGGTGAGCATGACGGCCTCCTGACCGGCGTCAGAGGGACAGCCGCGGGCCATGCAATCACCACCGGCCCGCGCCGCGCAACTACCGTCCGGCCATCGAGCGGAATCTCTCGGTCGGCGGCCTACCAGAGCGCCGCCGGTGGCAGGCCGTGCCCGCCACCGGCCGGGGCTCGATGGCCCTCATGCGTCACGCGTAGAGCCACCACTGCTGATACTCGTTGATGCCGCACTCGCCCAGCCGGGGGGCGACGGTGGTGGCGGCCTCGAGGCACAGCCTGCTCCGCATGTGCTGGACCGCGCCGGTCGCCGGGTAGTAGTACCACTGCTGGTAGTCGGTGCCGTTGCAGTCGCCCGGCCGGACGCCGACGCTCGGGGCGGCCTCCACGCAGAAGCCGTTCGAGTTCGCCAGCGAGTCCCACGTCCCGTCGTCGAACAGGAACTGCTGGTAGGAGTTGGTGGCGGAACAGGTGCCGAGCCGGATGCCGACCGAGATGCTGCCCTCCAGGCATTTGGTGGTCTTGATGTGCTGAAGGTGGTACCAGGCCAGGACCTGGACGGGCTTGGACGCCGCCGAGGCGGGCGAGTTCGCGATCGTGAAGAACCCCGTGAGTGCGATCATGACGGCAACCAGAACGGCAGTCACTCTCTTCGATGTCATGGCGGGATTCTCGCATCGAGACTCATCAAAGTCCACAGTGGAACAACGGCGGCCGGTGGCCCGCTATGGAGAAGTGAGTCAGATGTTCGGTACGACATCGTCGACGTGGGTCGACGGCGGCCGGCCGGAGATCGGCCGGCCCTGTCGCCTCAAGGTGGCGGTGCGCGCCGAAGCCGGCCGGCCGGCGGCTTGGGCGAGCTGCTACTTCTGCCCGGTTTGTAGGTGTATGTGGCTATAAGGAAGGCCAAATTGCCGGGAGCATGGCCAATGACCAGCACGAACGACGCCGCCGGACGAGGATGCGAAAAGGGACTCTGATCAGGAAGGGCGTCGGGATGGGTATCGCGGGGGCGTTCGACAACCGTTCGCTGCGGGTGAAGATGAGTGCGGCGATGCTGGCGGCGATCATCAGCGGCCTGATCGTCGGCGCGGTAGCGATCTACACCGTACAGCGGCTCAACCGGGACGCCGAGACGGCGCAACGGCAGACCATCGCCGTCGAGAGCGCGGTGGGATCGTTCAGCAAGAACGTCGAGGCGTTCAGCGGCGGCATCTCGGCGGCACAGCTGTATCCCACCATCGCCTCCGAGATCAACAAGGGGCTGGCCGCCAATCGTCAGGCCATCACGGACGCCCTGACCCAGCTGCGCGCCGCGCTCAGCGCCGACTCGGAGGGCGCGCAGACCGTGGCCAAGGCCGAGAAGGACTGGCAGGCGTTCGTCACGTTCATCACCACCGGCCCCGTGCCGTCCCCGTCGCAGGACATGAACGCGCTGCTCCAGCAGTACAACGCCGTGTACGGGGCGCTGACCGCCGATCAGACCGCCCTGCAGCAGCGGGCCGGCGAGCTGGCCCAGGACAGCATCGACGCCGCCGAGGGGCGGGCGCGCAACGCGATGTGGATCATCGGCGTGCTGCTCGCCGCCGGCATCCTGGTCAGCTCCCTGATCGGGCTGCGCGTGATGAACAACGTCCGCCGGGCGGTCCAGGGGGTCGGCCGCCTGGCCGAGGGCCTCACCCGCGGCGACCTGACCCTTACCTCCGGCGTGACCACCACCGACGAGGTGGGCCGGATGGCCGCGTCCCTCGACCAGGCCATCTCCCGGCTGCGCGCCGACGTGGTCCAGCTGGCCGGCACCGCCGGCACCCTGCAGACCGCCGCCGGGCAGCTCACCGCGGTGTCCGGGGCGGTCGACGCGGCCGCGTCCGAGGCGTCGTCGCAGGCCGGGTCGGTGGCCGACGCGGCCAAGGTGGTGTCCGACAACCTGCACGTGGTGTCCACCGGCTCCACCGAGGTCGACTCGTCGATCCGGGAGATCTCGGTGTCCACCAGCGAGGCCTCCGAGGTCGCGGCCAAGGCGGTCGAGGTGGCGACCGCGACGAACACCATCGTCTCCCGGCTGGGGGAGTCGTCCAGCGAGATCGCCACCGTGGTCAAGGTGATCACCTCGATCGCCGAACAGACCAACCTGCTCGCGCTCAACGCCACCATCGAGGCCGCTCGCGCCGGCGAGGCCGGCAAGGGTTTCGCCGTGGTCGCCGGCGAGGTCAAGGACCTCGCTCAGGAGACCGCCAAGGCGACCGAGGACATCTCCCGGCGGGTGCAGACCATCCAGGCCGACACCGATGGCGCGGTCACCGCGATCGGCGAGATCTCGGCCATCATCGAGCGCATCAACGGCATCCAGCTCACCATCGCCTCCGCCGTCGAGGAACAGACCGCCACCACCCAGGAGATGAACCGCACCCTGTCCGAGGCGGCCAGCGGCGCCGGCGACATCGCCGCGGGCATCACCGGCGTCTCCCAGGCCGCCCGGCGGACCACCGAGACCGTCGGCGACACCCGCAGCGCCGCCGACAACCTCGCCACCACCGCCGGCCAGCTGCAGACCCTGGTCTCCCGCTTCACCTACTAGCTACTTCTTCGGGCGGGGCGCGTTGGCCGGGCCGCGGACCTCGACCCCGGTGCTGGGGTCCAGCGAGCAGTGCGCGGCGGTGTTCAGCTCGGTGGCGGGCGACGTGTCGAGCCCGTTGCGGTACGCCGTGTCGTCGTAGCCGCTGAGGCACGGCGGCGGGTTGAAGAAGGTGGTGACCAGGCCCATCTCGATGCCGTCCGGGGTGACGGCGGTCGAACCGGCCGCGGTCACCGCCGGCAGCGTCACCAGCGCCTGCTCCAGACCGTCGCGGCGGATCAGCACGATGTCCGAGGTGGTCAGCAGGTTGCTCAGCAGCACGCCGAGGCCCGGATCGGTGTCCTCCAGCAGCCCGCTCACCTGGTCGGCGGCGCCGGGGGCGGCAAGGATGAGCCGCCGCAGGTCGGGGTCGGAGCTCTCCAGCTGCGCGTTGAGCAGGTTGAGGTCCCGGCTGAACGAGCGCAGCGCGTCACTCGAGTCCTGCTGGGTCCGGAGCACCACCCGGCCGTTGTCGAGCAGCTGGGTGGTGGGGCCGAGGTTGTCCGTCGCGGCCCGGGTCAGGTCCCCGCCGGTGTCCAGCAGGATCTGCAGGTTCGGCCCCTGGCCGGCCAGGGCCAGGTCGAGCTCGTCGACCACGGTGCGCAGCGAGTCCTTGGGCACCGAGGCGGCCAGGCCGTCGACCGAGGTGAGCAGGGTGGTGACCGGCAGCGGAAGGCGGGTGTCGGCGCGCTTGATGAGCGATCCGGCGGCCAGGTACGGTCCGCCGTCGCTCTTCGGGCGCAGGTCGACGTACTGCTCGCCGACCGCCGACCGGTTGGCCACCACGGCCTGGACCGCGGCCGGGATGCGCGGCGCGGAATCGTCGATCTTGAGGTCGGCCTCGATGCCGCCGGCGGTCAGCCGCATGGCGCCGACCCGCCCGATCGCCACCCCGCGGTAGGTCACCTCCGCGTTGGTGAAGATGCCGCCGGCCTCGCCCAGCTCCAGCTGGACCACGTAGTAGCCGCTGTGCCCGACGAATCGGCCCAGGTCGGCGTACCGCAGCCCGATGAACCCGACCACGAGCGCGCCGAGGACGACGAACAGGACGATCTTGAGTTTCGCGCCGAGCGTGAGCATCAGCCGTCACCTCCGGCTTCCGGGGAGGCCTCCGGCGGCGCCGGGGGGTCCGATGGCGCCGGAGGGCTGGAAGGGGGAGCTTCCGATGGAGACGCGGGAGGTGGGCCGGTCGGGGAAGGAGACGTCGAGGTGGACGGCGGCGGGGTCGAACTGACGGCGGGCAGCGGAAGCGGCGGAGGGCTGGCGCCGGGCGAGGGCCGGGTCGAGGCCGGCGTACGACGCGCCTGGGCCTTCTTCGCCGCCATGGCGAGGACGTCGCCGGGGGTCAGCGGCGGGATCACGGTGGTGCCGGGCGCGGCCACCAGCGACAGGTACGCGTTGAGGTAGTCACCCTTGATCGCGTCGAGGGCGGCGTCGGTGAACGGGTAGGTCAGCAGGATCTGCAGCGCCTGCGGGAGGGTCTGCCCGGCGTTGCTGAGCTGCCGCAGCACCGGCTCAAGCAGCTTCAGGTCGGCCACCACGTCGGCCTGGCTCCGCTCGATGGTGTCCACCGCCGTACGGGACAGCGAGTCGAGCGACTGCAACATCGTGACCAGCTCGCCGCGCTGCTGTTCCAGCACCCGCAGCCCGGGGGAGAGGTCGTCCAGGATGGTGCCGATCTGCCGATCCCGCTGGGCCAGCGTGCCCGCGAACCGGTTGAGCCCGTCGATCGCGGCGGTGATGTCCTTGCGATGAGCGTCCAGGTTGGACATCAGCGTGTCGATGTTGGTCAGCAGCGCCCGGATCTCGGGCTCGTTGCCGTCCAGCGCGTCGTTCAGCTCCACGGTGATGGTGCGCAGCTGGGCGATCCCGCCCCCGTTGAGCAGCATGGAGAGGGCGCCGAGGACCTCCTCCACCTCCGGGTTGCGGTTCGTGCGGGACAACGGGATCTCGGCGCCGTCGCTCAGCGTCCCGGCGCCCGATCCGTCGGCCGGGCCGGCCAGCTGAACGTACTTCTCGCCGAGCAGGCTGGACTGGTGCAGGCGGGCCACGGCGTTGGCCGGCAGGTGGACCGATCCGTTGACCTCCATGGTCACCCGCGCGGTCCAGCTCCCGTCCGGCAGCTCGATCTTCGACACCCGGCCGACCGGCACGTTGTTCACCCGGACCGCCGCGTGCGGAACCAGATCCAGGACGTCGGCGAAGTCGGCGACCACGCGGTACGGGTGATCGCCGAGGTCGGCGCCGCCGGGCAGCGGCAGGTCGGCGGCGCCGGAGAAGGAGCAGCCGGAGAGCAGCGCCAGAACGACCGGGAGAACCAGCAGGCGGCGCATCAGCGGCCTCCCACCGCGGGCAGCGGCAGGGGCGTGAGCTCCCTCAGATTCCCCCGGCCCTCGAAGGACCCGGTCTCCGGGTTGTACGCCCCGGCCACGTTGGTGAGCGCCAGCGGGGCCACGTCCAGCGCCTCCTCGAGCGAGGCGCGCTGCCGGAGCAGGGTCTCGGTGATCGAGGCCAGCTTGTCCACGTTGGACCTCAGCCGCCCCCGGTTGTCCCGGATGAAGTCGCGCACCTGGATCAGGGCGGTGGCCAGCTCGCGGAGCGCGGCGGCCAGTTCCTGCCGGTCGTCGGCGAGGAACCCGGCCACGTCGCGGAGCTGGGTCTCCGCCTTGGCCACCTGGTCGTCGCTGTCCCGCAGCATGGCCGTGAAGCGCTCGAGGTTGGCGATGGTGTCGAACAGGTCGGCCTGGGAGCCCGACAGCGTGCGCGTGGCCTTGCCGAGCTCGGCGATGCTGGTGCCCATCGCCCGGCCGTTGCCGTCCAGGTTGGCGGCGCCGGTGTCCAGCAGGTCGGACAGGGCGCCGGTGCGGTTGGCGCCGTCCGGTCCCAGGGCCGTGGCCAGCCGGTTGAGGCTCTCGTAGAGCTGGTCGAGCTCGACCGGCGTGGCGGTGCGGCCGACCGGGATCACGCCGTCGTCGGCCATCTTCTTCCCGCCGGTGTAGGGCGGGCTGAGCTGCACGTACCGGTCGCTGACGACGCTGGGGGCGACGACCGCGGCCAGGGCGCCGGCCGGCACGTCGACCCCGCGGTCGATGGTGATTCCCACCCGTACCCGCGTGCCCTGCGGTTCGACCGACGTGATGGTGCCGACCGGTACGCCGAGCACCCGGACGTCCGAGCCGGCGTAGACGCCGACGGCCTCACCGAAGTAGGCGACGATGTGCTTGAGGCCGACGTCGCGGATCACCAGCCAGACCATGGAGCCGGCGAAGACGACCGAGATCGCGACGAGGGCGGCGAGGAGCCGGACGGTCCGCCGATCCGATGCCGGGTAGTGGTGGCTCATCGGGTGCTCCCCGTCCTCGGTGGCAGGCATCCGCTGGGCGGCGCGGTGCCGGGCGCCTGGTACGAGACGGGCACCAGGCCGCACAGGTACGCGTCGAACCAGCGGCCGTTGCCGATGGAGTTACCGACTAGTCGGTAATAAGGGCCGGCCAGCGCGAGCGCCCGGGTGAGGTTGTCCTGGTTGCGCTGGAGCACGTCGGTGACCCGGTCGAGCGCAGCCAGCGCCGGCCCCAGCGTCGCGGTGTTGTCGGCGACCAGCCCCGAGATCTGCGCGGCCAGTTGCCGGGTGCCGGTCAGCAGCGCGGCGATCGCGTCACGCCGCCGCTGGACCTCGGCCAGCAGCAGGTTGCCGTCGGCCAGCAGCGCCTGGAACCGCGTGTTGTCGTCGGCCAGCCGCCCGGTGATCTGCCTGGTCGCGGTGAGCAGCTCGGCCAGCTGGGTGTCCCGGGAGGAGATGGTGCGGGACAGGTCGGACAGTCCCCGCAACGCCCCCTTGACCGAGTCGGGCGTGTTGCGGAAGGTCTGCGACATCGCCTCGAAGCTGCGGGCCAGCGCGTCGGTGTCGATCTGATCCACGGTGTCGGACAGCTGGCCGAACGCCTCGGTGACGTCGTACGGCGACGTCGTCCGGGCGGCCGGGATGGTGGTCCGCGGGTTCTGTGCCGCGCCGCCGAGCGGGTCGAGGGCGAGGAACTTCTCGCCGAGCAGGGTCTTGATCCGGATGGCCGCGGTGCTGGCGTCGCCGACCCAGGTGTCCTTGACCCGGAAGCCGACGCGCACCAGACCGCCGTGCAGGGCCACGCGCGTCACCTTGCCCACCTTCACCCCGGCGACCCGCACCTCGTTGCCGGTGTGCAGGCCGGCCGCCTCGGTGAAATCAGCCGTGTACGTGGTGCCGCCGCCGACGATCGGCAGGTTCTCGGCGTTGAACGCGAGGAATGCGAGCGTGGCGGCCAGCGCGATGCCGAGCACACCGGCGAGCATGGGACGGCGGCCGGTCATCGGCACCTCGCCTCGGTCACCGGCAGCCCGGTCGGCGGTGGGAACCCGTCCGTGGCGGCGACCCCGCTGACCGTCGCCGAGCAGAGGTAGAAGTTCAGCCAGGAGCCGTACGACGCGACCCGCCCGATGTTCTCCATCTTCACCGGCAGGGTCTGCAGGAACGTGTCCAGCTCGGGTCCCTCCGACAGGTTGGCCGACACCTGGCCGAGCGCGACGATGTCCTGGCGCAGCGGCTCCCGGCCGTCCTTCAGCAGGCCGGCCGTGCTGGTGGTCAGGTCGCCGATCGCGTCGATCGCCTCGCCGATCGGTTTGCGGTCGCGGGCCAGCCCGGAGACCAGCTCCTGCAGGGTGGCGACCAGGGTGGAGAGCTTGTCGCCGCGCCCGTTGACGGTCTTCAGGACGGCGTTGAGGTTGTCGATGACCCGGCCGATCACCTCGTCCTTGGCGGCCAGGGTGGAGGTCAGCGAGGCCGTGTGGGCCAGCAGGCTCTCCACCGTGGTGTCCTCGCCCTGCAGCACCTGGACGACCTCGTTGGCCAGCTGGTTGACGTCTTCGGGGGCCAGCGCCTGGAACAGCGGCTGGAACCCGTTGAACAGCGCGGTGAGGTCGAGCGCCGGCGTGGTGCGCCCGAGCGGGATGGTCTGCCCGGGGGTCAGGGTCCGGCCGACCGGGCCCACGCCCTGGGCCAGCGTGATGTAGCGCTGCCCGACCAGGTTGCGGTACTTGATGGTGGCGGTCACCGAGGCCGGCAGGGTACGCGCGGCGTCGACGGTGAACCGCACCTCGGCCACCCGGCGGTCGACCACCCGGATGCCGGTCACCTGGCCCACCCGTACCCCGGCGATCCGGATGTCGTCGCCGTCGGACAGGCCGGTCACGTCGGTGAACTGGGCGCGGTAGGTCTGTGTCTCGCCGACGCCGGTGTTGGCGATGCTCAGGCCGAGCACGGCGGTGGTGAACACGGTGATGACGGCGAACAAGGTGCCCTTGATCGCCGGGCCGGCGATGCTCCTGGTCATGGGGTCAGCGTCACCTCCCGGCCGCGGAAGATCGGGCCGACCAGCAGGCTGCTCCAGGACGGCAGCGACCGTGGCGGCACGCCGATCGACGCGGCCATCAGCTCGTTCAGGTACTCACTCTCCGGCGGGGCGTTGGCCAGGCCGTACGGTGTCGGGTAGCAGGCGGGCCCGTCCTTGTCCTGGTAGACGGGGTCGTCCTTCCCGGGCAGGTACGCCCCGCGGGACGGGGAGACGTGCAGCTTCACGCGCAGGCCCGGCTGCGTCGTACCCTTGCCGAGGGCTTTGTCCATGTCGGACGCCGTGTCGGTGAGCTGTTGCAGGACACACGGGAACTCCGGCGCGTACTTGGCCAGCACGGCCAGCGACGGCCGGCTGTCGGCCGACAACCGTACGATGGTGTCCTTGTTGGTCAGCAGGAACGTGTTCACGTCACCTCCGGTCGTGGTCACCGAGGCGTACAGCGCGCGCAGGTTGTTCTGCTGCTCGGCCAGGGTCCGGCTGGTGACGCTCAGATGGGTCAGCGCGTCGGTCAGGTCGGGCGCCGCGTCGGCGTAGCTGTTCACCACCTCGACCAGCCGGGTGATGTTCTCGTTGAGCGCCGGCAACGACGGTTCCAGCTCGGTGAGGTACGCGTTGAGCTCGCGCAGCGTCGTCCCGAGCTGGGCGCCCCGGCCGTCCAGGGCCTGGGCGATGGCGGTCAGCGTGACCGACAACTTCTGCGGCTGCACCGCCTGCAGCAGGGGCAGCAGGTTCGCGAGGACCCGCTCCAGCTCGATGGCGTTGGCCGACCGGTCCTGCGGGATGACCGCGTGCTCGGCCAGCCGGGCCGGGCCGGGGCGGCTCGGCAGGACCAGGGCGACGTACCGCTCGCCGAACAGGGTGGTCGGCAGCAGCTGAACCTTGACGTCGGCCGGCAGCAGCGGGAACTGGTCGGGCCGCAGCGCCAGGTCGAGCCGGGCGCCGTCGCCGGTCGACGAGATCCGGCGGACCTGGCCGACCACGATGCCGCGGGCCTTCACCTCGGCGCCGGGGTGGATGTTGTTGCCGGCGCTGTCGGTCTCCACCACGACCATCGCCGCCGGGGTGAACCGTCCCTGGTAGCGGGCGACGACCAGCCACACCAGCAGCACGATGACCGCGAGGAAGGCGAATCCGGCCAGGCGCCGGCTCATTGTGGTCATCAGCCGGCCACCTTCACCGTCGTGGTGGCGCCCCAGATGGCCAGGCTGAGCAGGAAGTCGGTCAGGCTGATGAGCACGATGGCACTGCGGACGGCGCGCCCCACGGCCACGCCGACGCCGGCCGGGCCGCCGCTCGCCCGGTAGCCGTAGTAGCAGTGCGTCAGGATGACCAGGACGCTGAAGACGAGCACCTTGGCGACCGACCACAGCACGTCCTGGGCCGGCAGGAACAGCGCGAAGTAGTGGTCGTAGGTGCCGGCCGACTGCCCGTTGAACACGATGGTCGTGAACCGGGAGGCGGCGTACGAGCTGATCAGGCCCATGCCGTACAGCGGGATGATGGCGACGAACCCGGCCACCACCCGGGTGGTGACCAGGTAGGGCAGGCTGGGGATGCCCATCACCTCGAGCGCGTCCACCTCCTCGGAGATGCGCATCGCGCCGAGCTGGGCGGTGAAGCCGGCGCCGACCGTGGCCGACAGGGCCAGGCCGGCCACCAGGGGCGCGATCTCCCGGGTGTTGAAGTAGGCCGAGATGAAGCCGGTGAAGGCCGAGGTGCCGATCTGGTTCATCGCGGCGTACCCCTGGAGCCCGACGACCGTGCCGGTGAACATGGTCATCGCGATCATCACGCCGACCGTGCCGCCGATGACGCCCAGGCCGCCGCTGCCGAAGGCGACCTCGGACAGCAGGCGCAGGATCTCCCGCGAGTAGCGGTACAGCGCGCGGGGCACCCACAGCGCGACGCGGACGTAGAAGGCCAGCGAGTCGCCCAGGGTGTCCACCGGGGACAGCGCCCGGTCCCACCTCACCTCAGGCCCCCTTCGGCGGTACGACCCGCAGGTAGATGGCCGTGATCACCAGGTTGACGAAGAACAGCAGCAGGAAGGCCAGGACGACGGACTGGTTCACCGCGTCGCCCACCCCCTTGGGGCCGCCCTTGGAGCTGAGCCCGCGGTTGGCCGCGACCACCCCGGCGATGAAGCCGAAGATGAGCGCCTTGAGCTCGCTGATCCACAGGTCGGGCAGGTGGGCCAGGGCGGAGAAGCTGGCCAGGTACGCCCCGGGAGTGCCGTTCTGCATGACCACGTTGAAGAAGTAGCCGCCGGCCACGCCGACCGTGGAGACCAGCCCGTTGAGCAGCACGGCCACGCCCATCGCGGCCCAGACCCGCGGCACGACCAGGCGCTGGACCGGCGAGATGCCCATCACCTCCATCGCGTCCATCTCCTCCCGGATGGTGCGGGCGCCCAGGTCGGCGCAGATGGCCGAGCCGCCCGCGCCGGCCACGAGCAGCGCGGTGACCAGCGGGCTGGCCTGCTGGACGATGGCCAGCACGCTGGCCGCGCCGGTGAACGACTCGGCGCCCAGCTGCCGGGTCAGCGAGCCGACCTGGAGGGCGATGACCGCGCCGAACGGGATCGAGACCAGCGCGGCCGGCAGGATCGTCACGCTGGCGATGAACCAGAACTGCTCGACCGTCTCGCGAATCTGCGGCCGGGTGCTGAACGACATCCGGGCCACCTGGGCCGCGAGCGTGAACACCCGGCCGGTGTCAGCCAGAACGTTCATGCGGTGTCCTTCTCCTCGGACATGCCGATCGGCCCGTGGCGCCGGCCACCGAGGAACTGCTCCACCGCCGGTTCGCCGCTGGTGAGCAGGACCTCGCGCGGTCCGAAGGCGACCAGCTCCCGCCGGTAGAGCATGCCGATGTTGTGCGAGACGGTGCGCGCCATGTCGATGTTGTGGGTGACGATCAGCATGGTCGCCGCGATCTGGGCGTTGAGGTCGATCAGGAGCTGGGAGAGGTACGCCGTACGCACCGGATCCAGCCCCGAATCGGGTTCGTCGCACAGGACGAACTCGGGGTCGAGGACCAGCGCCCGGGCCAGGCCGGCACGTTTGCGCATGCCACCGGAGATCTGACCGGGCAGCTTGGACTCGGCGCCGCTCAGGCCGACCATCGCCATCTTCTCCTCGACGATGGACCGGACCTCCCGCTCGTTGCGGCGAGTGTGCTCGCGCAGCGGGAAGGCGATGTTGTCGAACAGGGTCATCGAGCCGAACAGCGCGCCGTCCTGGAACATCACGCCCATCAGCCGTCGGCTGCGGTAGAGCTGGCGTTCCCGGCAGGAGACGATGTCGACGCCGTTCACCACGACCCGGCCGCGGTCGGGACGGACCAGGCCGACGAGGGTCTTGAGGAAGACGGTCTTGCCGGTGCCGGACGGGCCCAGCATGACCGAGATCTCGCCGGCCGGAAGGGTCAGCGAGACGTCCCGCCACACCGTGTGCCCGCCGAAGGACTTGGTCAGACCGTCGGCCTGCACTTCGATGCCCATCGAATGTCCCTTCATCGCTCCGGCACCGGGATCTGGGGCGGGCAGCCGTTGGCGCCGCTGATGTCGGGGGAGCAGAGGTTCCCCTGGATCATCTTCGTGTAGTTGCCCGGACCGGACACCGACGCCGTGAACAGGGGGGTCAGGTCTTCACCGTCGTCGCCCACGCAGTCGGTGAACGGGGGGATGTCGGTGGTGCCGATGAGCGGACCGCCGCGGGCGACGGTGTATCCGGCGGGCGGGATGGTGGAGTTGTCGCCCGATCCGGAGAGGTGGAGGTTGTCCTCCTCCGGATCGAGGGTGTGACACACGCCGGTGTTCATCGGCACGCCGTTGACCTTGACGTCGGTGAGCTGGATCGTGACCTTGCCGGACAGCGTGGTCGAGATCAGGGTGTGCCGGCCGTTCGCCTGCGTCGTCTCCGCCGTGCCGCTGATCGGGCCGAGCTCCCGGAGGTGCATCTTCGCGCTGACCGGCATGAAGCCGAAGGTCAGCAGCGTCTGGGCGGCCGGCGGGAACTCCCCTTCCGCCATGTCGGGGGTGATGCCGTTGGGTTCCAGCATGAACTTGTACTCGGTCAGGGTGTGCCGCACACCGCCGCGGATGACGCAGAGCGGGAGCGAGATCGTCGACGGCACGCAGAAGCTCCGGTTGGCCACGATGACGACGCTGACCAGACCCGGGTCGGGGACGCCGAGCAGGACCGCGCCGTTCAGCTTGTTCACGTTGGCGTAGCCGACCACGAACGCGCAGCCCAGCTGCTGGAGCTCGCCCGGTATGTGGAAGGCGCTGCAGGCCGGCGGGATGCCCGGCTCGGCTCGCGGCGCCGCTCCCGGCACCCGGCGGCTCTCCTCGACAGCCGCCGGCGCGGCCGAGCTCAGCGCGCCGGTCGCGGCGATCAGCACCGCGACCGCGGCTGTCCGGGTGAGCCAGCGCCCCGGTCGCCGCAGCGACCGGGGCGTGGGGATTCTTCTCATGAGCACTACGGCGAGGTGATCTGCAGACCGGAGTCGAGGACGTACGGCGTGTCGTTGCCGAACGGGTCCTCGGCGTCGGCGGTGGCGTAGTACGCGCCGATGTCGCCGTTGTTCACCTCACCGAGGCAGCCGCGGACGTTGTTGATGGTCAGCGGCCCGTCCGGCAGCGTGACGTCGCCGCCGGCGCCGGTGCCGTACTCCGGCGCGACGTCCGGGGTGACGTTGAGCGAGTGGGTCGCGTTGTCGTAGTAGATCGGAGCGTCGCCCGAGACGGTGAACGAGCAGGCCGGCATCGAGACGTTGACGTTCTTGATGTGGATGTAGCCGTCCCCGTTGGCCGGGGTGACGCCGTCGGACTTCACGCCCGGGTAGTTCTGGATGACGATCTCGTACGGCGTGTCCGTCGCGATCGAGGTCACCGACCCGAGCAGGCTGGTGCAGCCGCCGGCGGTGTTGAACAGCAGGCTCGAGATGCCGGTGGCCTGCGTGGACGGCAAAGGCTGGCCGGACTGGTCGGGCAGCGCGCCGGTGCCCTGCGAACCGTAGTTCTGGCCTCCGCCGGCCGTACAGGTCAGCGTGACACCGGAGTTGAGGTCCAGGAACGAGCTGTGCGACGTGACGGCGGTGTACGCGCCGTCCGGCGATGTGCTGGTGATGCTGATCGTGGCGTCGTCCGCGGCGTGGGCCGAGCCGGCGCCGGCCAGCACGGCCGCGCTGGTCGCGGCGGCGCACGAGAACATGACGCGGGTGACGCGGTTGCGGATTCTCATCTTGCCTCCTCAGTGGGGGGATGCACTGTGGCTCAGCCGACGACGGCCGGGCCGAGGGTCAGGGAGAGGGTGTTGCCCGAGCCGGGGATGGTCAGGTTGATCAGCCCGGTGTTGAGCAGGCAGTGCTGGAACGGCGGGATGGTGTACGTCCCGGTGACAACGCCACCGCGAAGCACACTGAACCCGGGCTGCGAGGTCAGCGGAACCTCGGCCGGCTCCCTGGTCTGGCAGCGGCTGCCGACCGGTGCGGGCAGGCCGGCGATGGTGAGCCGGGTCAGCCGCATGGTGATGTGCGAGGTGGTCCGCAGCTGGCCGGTGTTGAGGTCGAGCTGCCCGGTGGTCGGCTCGGCCTCGGTGAGCTCGACCGTCGCGGTCACCGGGATGAAGCCGAGCTCCTTGAACTCGCCGGTCGCCGCGGGCAGGGAGACCTCGGCGGCGAGCGCGCCGCTGTCCAGGTTGACGGTCGCGTGCAGGCTGCCCGGACCGAGCGGCAGGTCGGAGTCGTTGGATGCGATGTGGCTGACGCCGTTGATCGGGTAGGTGGCACTGAGTTCGGCCGCGGCGGAGGCTGGTGAGGCGCTGACGCCGAGGGCCGAGGCGGCCATGGCCGCGACGAGGAGAACACTTGCTTTCCGTACGCGCATTGGCACTCTCCTGTGGAAAGGCCCCCGGCTGAACGGCCGCTGGGCCTGGCTTTCCGAGCCCGCCCGGCGCCGTAGGCAGGACTTCGGATCGATGGCCGTCAGTGGCTCGGAGGCGGCCTCGGCGGTAGGTTACTGGCGGGTTACATAGGGCCACAAGCGGTCATGTCAATGAATTGTGTCGGCGCCGGCCCGGCCTCGATTTCTTGTCATCTGCCGCGCGATGTCGACCCGCGAGTTGTCACAACTCGCGCAATCCAGGGACTTGAGCCAAGCCGGTCGAGATGGACTATGTTCGATGCCTACGTCGAGCCGGCCGCAGGGTGTCAAGGAGGGGCAGACGTCGATGACCCGTCCGTTGCAGGTCGACAGCCAGGCCGCGAGGAACGGCCGGTTGAAGCCGGCCGAGATGTTCCCCCGCCAGATGGCCGTGATCATGCGGGCCGAGCTCCCGAGCCTGGCCGGCGAGGTGATCGCCGAGATCCGCGAGACCATCCCCGAGTACGCCCGCCCGATGGACGGCCCCTACGGCCAGACCCTGCGGCTGGGCGTCGAGCACGCGCTCGAGTCCTTCGTCGACCAGGTCGCCGACCCGTCCGCCCCGCACCAGGGCTGGGACTGGGTGTTCCGGCGGCTCGGCCGGTACGAGGCCAACGAGGACCGCAGCCTGGACAGCCTCCAGGCGGCCTACCGGGTCGGCGCCCGGGTGGCCTGGCAGCGCGCGGTGAAGGTGGGCCGGCGGGAGAGCCTCCCGTCGGCGATCATGTTCCAGCTCGCCGACGCGCTGTTCGCCTACATCGACCAGCTGGCCGCGCTGTCGGTCGAGGGGTACGTGGAGGCGAAGGCGCGCTCGGCCGACGCGCTGAACCAGTGGCGCCGCCGGCTGCTGCGGCTGATCCTGGAGTCTCCGCCGGCCCCCGTCAGCGCCGTGAAAGACCTGGCCAACCTGGCCGGCTGGACCGTGCCGGACGAGGTGACCATGATCGCGGTGGGCCTGGGCAGCCCCGAGGCGACGCCGCCGCTGGACGACGTGTTGTCCGATCTCGACGCCGTCGAGCCCTACCTGCTGGTGCCCGGGCGGCTCTCGGCCGACCGCCGGGCCGGCCTGATCGCGGAGTTCCCCGGCAGCCGCCTGGCCGTCGGCCCGACCGTGCGGCTGAGCGCGGCGTCCGACTCGCTGCGCTGGGCCCGGCAGGCGCTCGCGCTGGCCGAGTCGGGCGCGATCGACGCCGAGCCGGCCATCCTGTGCGAGGACCATCTCTGCGAGATGCTGCTGTTCTCCGACCGGGCGCTGGTCGAGCAGCTGGCCGGCCGCGAGTTCGCCGCCGTGCGTGACCTGACCGCCCACCGCCGCGACCGGCTGATCGAGACGCTCGAGGCCTGGCTGGAGGCGCGCGGCTCGGCCGCCAAGATCGCCGAACGGTTGCGGGTGCACCCACAGACCGTCCGCTACCGCATGCGTCAGCTCGAGCAGAGCCTGGGCGACCAGCTCGACGACCCCGACTCCCGGTTCGCCATGGAGCTGGTCCTGCGGGCCCGGCGCCTGCACGAGCGGGCCGACCGCGCCGCGAGTGGAGCCGTCCGATGACCTTCCTGCGCCGCCACCTGGTGTCTCTGGCCCTCGTCCTGGCCCTGATCGCCGCCGGGGCCGCCGGCTGGACCGGCTGGTCCTGGTGGTCGGCCACGCATGACGACTCGCTGCGCTACTCGCACACCCGCGACGAGGTTCTGCGCAGCGCCGAGCAGGCGATCCAAAATCTCAACACCCTCGATTACCGTACGGCCGAGAGCGGTGTCGACCTCTGGGCCGAGTCCACCACCGGCGCCCTGCACGACCAGCTCAGCCAGGGCCGCCAGAACTTCCTCACCCAGATCAAGAAGGCGAAGACCGTCACCACGGCCAAGATCCTCGACGGCGCGGTGACCGAGCTGGACGATCGCGCCGGCAAGGCGAGCGTCATCGTGGCCATCGAGTTGACGGTGACCCCGGCGACCGGCCGGGCGACCACCAAACGGGAACGGTTGGCGGGCCAGCTCACCCGCACCGGAACGATCTGGAAGCTCAGCTCCATCGGACAGGTGCCGGTCTCCGCGGCCTGAGCCCGCGCACGGAAGGAATCAGCCCGCATGCCGACCTCGACCCAGCCACCCAGCCGGAGCGTCACCCGGCGCATGATGCGGCGCCGCGCGGCCGTCGACCCGGCCCCGGCGGCGGCGGAACCTCCCGAGCCGGCTCCCAAGCCGGCTCCCAAGTCGGCTCCCGAACCGCCTCGCGAGCCGCGGTCCCTGCGGCCGGCCCTGATCCTCGGCGTGTGCGCCCTCGTCCTGGGCGCGCTGGCGGTGTGGTTCGCCCAGCAGGCGCAGCAGGTGCGCGCCGCGGCCGGTACGAACACCGCGCTCACCGACAACGCCGCCACCAGCGAGGCCAACGGGCAGGTCGCCAGCGCGGTCAACACGCTCTTCTCCTACCGCTACGACGACCTGGACAAGACCCAGCAGGCGGCCCGGACCCTGCTCACCGGCAAGGCGGTCTGCCAGTACGACCAGCTGTTCGCGGTGGTCCGGCAGCACGCGCCGAAGCAACGTCTGGTCGTCACGGTCACGGTCACCAACAGCGGGGTGGAGATGCTGACCGGCGACCGGGCGCGGGTCCTGGTCTTCGCCACCCAGAGCGACACCAGCACCGCGAGCAAGCAGACCGCCACCGCGGGCGCGATGTTCGCCGTCGACGCGGTGCGCCAGGGTGGATCCTGGAAGGTCGGGAACATCGACACCTTCAACGGAGAGACCCAGACCTCCAGCTGCCGCTGACTCAGCCCGGGAGCAGCAGGGCCGCGTCGTCGTCGAGCCGCGCCGGCCCGTCCAGATCGAGCGAGCCGTCGATCACCGCGGCGGCCACCGCCCGGGTGTACCGCGCCTTCTGCCCGGGTGAGGCCGGCCGCGCGCAGCCGCGTCTCGTCCAGCGCCAGCACGGTGGCGGGGACGGTGGGGGTCCTGTTGTTACCCGTTACAGCGGAACCTCCCGGCAGCGGGCCCGCCGGGGTTTGCTGGATTCGGGACGGGTACGTGGTGCCTGATCCCGCCCGGCCCCACATCGACGAAACATCACGGAGGAACACCATGCGCAGCGCGAAACTCGGCCGGCTCGAGGTCGCCCGGATCGGCCTGGGCACGATGGGGATGTCGTTCGGCTACAGCGGCGCCGGCCGCGACGACGCCGGATCCATCCGCACCATCCACCGGGCGATCGACCTCGGCGTCACGCTCATCGACACCGCCGAATTCTACGGCCCGTACGTCAACGAGGAACTGGTCGGCCGGGCGCTGAGCGGCCGCCGCGACCGGGTCGTGCTGGCCACCAAGTTCGGCCTGATCTCGCACACCGGACGCGACGCCGGCCGGGCGGACAGCAGCCCGGACAGCATCCGCTCCGCGGTCGACGGCTCGCTGAAGCGGCTCGGCACCGACCACATCGACCTGTACTACCAGCACCGCGTCGACCCGGACACCCCGATCGAGGACACCATGGGCGCGCTGGCCGAGCTCGTCCAGGCCGGCAAGATCCGGTACGTCGGCCTGTCCGAGGCCTGGGCCGGCACCATCCGCCGGGCCCACGCCGTGCACCCGGTCACGGCGTTGCAGTCCGAGTATTCGCTGTGGACCCGCGACCAGGAGGAGATCCTGCCGCTGCTGCGCGAGCTCGGCATCGGGCTGGTCGCCTACTCCCCGCTGGGCCGCGGCTTCCTCACCGGCGCCCTGCGCACCCCGGCCGACGTCCAGAACCTGGACGACAGCGACTTCCGCAAGAACCACCCGCGCTTCACCGGCGAGAACTTCCAGCGCAACCTTCGCCTCGCCGACCAGGTGCAGGCGGTCGCCGATCAGGTCGGCGCCACGTCGGGCCAGGTGGCGCTGGCCTGGTTGCTCGCCCAGGGCGACGACGTCGTTCCGATTCCCGGCACCAGGCGGGTGTCCCGGCTCGAGGAGAACGCCGCCGCCGACGCCGTCACGCTCACGTCCGAGCAGCTCGCGACCCTGACCGCGCTGCCGGTGGCCGAGGGTGGTCACCACACCGAGGAGCAGATGCGGTTGATCGAGCGCTGACCGGACGGCGTCACCTGCCGGACGGCTTGGACCGAGGTACGAGGATCTGGGCGGCCAGTTCCGGTGTGGCGCCCGGCAACAGCTCGCGGTGCAGCAGGGCGGCCTGCCGGTGGTCCAGGGCGTTGAGATCGAACGACGAGCCCGCGTCACCGGACCCGACCCGGACGACCCGCAGGCCGAGGGCCCGCTGGAGGAACGTCGCCGTGCTGTCGACGGTGCGGATGCGGTCTCGGGCGACCGTGCGGTGCTTGCGTTGCAGGAGCCCGCTGCGCATCTCGACCCGCTCCGGCTCGATCCGGTACCGGGTGGTCATCCAGCGCACGAGGCCGCCGGCCGCGCCGAGCAGACCCAGGGCGGATCCGGCGACCAGGAACCAGATGGGTCCGTCCTCGCCGAGTGTGACGCCCAGGTATCCGGGCACCAGCGAGCCGGCGATCCGGACCAGGTCGAGGTAGACGGCCCGGATGCTCAACCGCCGCCAGGGGTACGCGTCAACGGCCTCCGCGGTCACGTCGCATCGCCGGCGGTCGCCGCGGTGACCTCGCGCAGCCGGTCGACCGTCGTCCGGGCGACCGTGGCGTCCAGGCCCTCGATCGAGATCTTGCCCTCGGACGACGCGGTGGTGACCCGGATGGTCGCCAGCCCGAGAAGCTGTTGCAGCGGCCCGATCTCGGTGTCGATGCTCTGGATGCGGCTGATCGGCACGATCTGCCATCGCCGGGTGAGCCACCCCTCGAGCGCGTAGACCGCGTCGTCGGTGGCCTGCCAGCGGTGGACCAGGTATCGCGCGGTCGGCGCGACGAGGATCTGCACGGCGAGGAGCACCGCGAGCACTATCAGCACCGGACCCAGCCACGGCCGCGTGACCTCGGCGAAACGATGGATCGCGCCGAGTACGCCGAGCACACCGGCGCTCCAGAGCACCGCCACCAACGTCTGCCAGACGATGAACCGCCGGTCCACCCGGTGTTGTGGCGGCCGGATCTCCCAGGCCTCAGTTTCCGGAACCATCGCCTCACGCTATCGGCGGCCGTCCGGAGCGGATATCAACTTTGGTATCCGCTCGGCGCCGTCGGTCTACCGGAGGAACGCGGCGATGTCCGCGGCGATCTCGTCGGGGTATTCGCCGTTGATGGCGTGCGACGCCTCGGGATAGATCTTCACCGTCTCGTGGGCCAGCAGCCGCCGCGCGGTCTCCGCCGCCTCGGCCGAGTCGTGCATGCGGGATTTCCCGGCCATCAGGACCAGCACCGGGACGCCGGCCGCGGCGAGCTCCTGATCGGACGGCCGGGTGGGCGCGGACACCTTCACCTGGTAGGCGTGCAGCCCGGCCTCGATCATGTCGGCCACCGGCACGTCGGCCACCGGCGCGTCGTTCGCGGTCCAGCTGGCGAAGCCGTCCCGCCACGACCGCGGCGCCCACTTGACGCTGATCGGGATGGACCGCAGCACCACGCCGGGGGACAGGCCGGCGAAGACCATGATCGGGTCGAGCAGCACGACGCCGGCGACCTTCTCCGGCCGGTGCACGGCCAGGTTCATCGCCGTCCAGCCGCCGAACGACAGCCCGAACAGGTGGATCCGCGGCTCGGGCAGGGCCACCAGCACCTCGTGCAGCCACTGCGCGTGGTCGGCGTTGGTCCCGATCGGCCGTTCCTGGATGCTCAGGCCGGGCTCGCCGAGCAGGTCCACCGTGTACACGCTGCGCTGCCGCAGCAGGGACGGCAGGTTGTCGGCCCAGACCGGTGACGCCGAGGCCCGCCCCGGCAGGAGCAGCAGGGGGGCGGCGGCCGGATCGGCGCCGCCGGCGAAGTGGTAGAGCCGCACGACGCCGAAGCTCGTGCGGACGTCCACCGTGCGGTCGGGCCGTGGCAGGTCGGCCATCGCCGCCTGATATGTCGTGATGAACCGGTCGTGCGCCGCGGCCGACGTGAAGTAGCCGACCGGTGACGGGTCGCGCAGCCCGTAGGCGACCGCGACGACGATCACCAGGAGTATGCCGAGCATCCACTTAACCATGCGGTTAGATTAATGACCACGCGGTAGAAATTGCAACCGCAGGGTAGGATCAGGGTCGTGACCTCGAACAACACCGCCAAGCCACTCACCATCACCGAGCAGGCCCGGCGGGCGCAGCTCATCGGCGTGACGATCGACCTGGTGGCCGAGCATGGGTACACGGGCACCTCGCTGGCCCGGATCGCCGAGGCGGCCGGCATCTCGAAGGCTGCGGTGCTCTACCACTTCCCGTCGAAGGACGCGGTGGTGCGGGCCGCGTACACCTCGGTCCTGGAGTCGTTGACCGGCCAGGTCGGCGCCGCGGTCGACGCGAGCTCCGGAGCGGCCGCGCTCTACGCGTACATCCGGTCGATGGTGGCCTACCTGCGTGACTACCCCGCCCACACCCGCATGATCATCGAGAACGTGGCCGCCGGGACCGACGTCGGCGACATGGACGGCGCGCCCAGCCGCCGCGATTCGGTCGCCGGCCTGGTCGCGGCGGCGTCGGCGGCCGGCGACTACCGCTCCGGCGTCGACCCGCGGGTCACCGCGGTGATCGTCAACGGCGCGCTGGACGCCATCGTGGCGGAGAGCCTGGACGACCCGGCCTTCGACACCGTCCGCGCGGCCGAAGACCTGGTCGCCATCCTCGGGCGCGCGCTCGCCTGACCGTCAGGCCGAGGCGGGACCACGCCTGAACCGCAAGGCGGCGCGGCCTGAGCCGCACCGATCCGGCCGGGTGCCGGTCGGCCACCGTCAGTCGTTGTCCGAGCGGTAACCGAGGTTGGGCGCGAGCCACTTCTCCGCCTCGGAGACCGTCCAGCCCTTGCGGCGGGCGTACTCCTCGACCTGGTCCCGGCCGATCTGGCCGAGGACGAAGTACTGCGACCGCGGGTGCGAGAAGTACAGGCCGCTGACCGCGGCGCCCGGCCACATGGCCATGCTCTCGGTCAGTTCGATGCCGGTGTTGGCCTGGACGTCGAGCAGCTGCCAGATGGTCTGCTTCTCGGTGTGCTCGGGGCAGGCCGGGTAGCCGGGAGCGGGCCGGATGCCGACGTACTTCTCCTTGATCAGCGCCTCGTTGTCGAGCTTCTCGTCGGGCTGGTAGGCCCAGAACTCGGTGCGGACCCGCTCGTGGAGCCGCTCGGCGAAGGCCTCGGCCAGCCGGTCGGCGATCGATTCGAGCAGGATGGCGCTGTAGTCGTCCATCGCGGCCTTGAACTCGGTGATCTTGTCGCCGATGCCGAGGCCGGCGGTCACCGCGAACGCGCCGACGTAGTCGGGCAGGCCGGTCTCGCGGGGCGCGACGAAGTCGGCGAGCGAGCGGTGGGGCACGCCGGCCCGGTGTTCGGTCTGCTGGCGCAGCTGGTGCAGGGTGCTGAGCACCGAGCCGCGGTCCTCGCCGGTGTAGACCTCGATGTCGTCGCCGACCGCGTTGGCCGGGAACAGCCCGAAGACGCCGGACGCGGTGATCCACTTCTCGGCGATCAGCTTGTCGAGCATGGCCTGGGCGTCGTCGTACAGCCGGCGGGCGGCCTCCCCGGTGGCCGGGTTGTTGAGGATGTCGGGGAACCGGCCCTTCATCTCCCAGGCGTTGAAGAACGGCTGCCAGTCGATGTACTCGCGCAGTTCGCTGAGCGGGTAGTCGGTGAACGTCTTGACGAACTGGTGTGCCGCCCGGGCCGGCCGGCCGTCCTGGTGGACCCGGGGCGACTGCGCGGCGAGCAGCCGGGGCCGCGGCGGGCGGTAGCCATCCCAGTCGATCGGCGTGTGGTTCTCGCGCGCCGCCGCGATCGGGAGCATCACCTTGGTGTCGTTGCGGGCGGCGTACCGCTCCCGCAGCGCCTGGTAGTCGGTCTCGATCTCGGCCAGCAGGCCGGGGCGCTGCTCGTCGGACAGCAGCGCCGCGACCACCGGGACCGAGCGTGAGGCGTCCTTCACCCAGATGACCGGCCCGTGGTACTTCTGGTCGACCTTGACCGCGGTGTGCGCCCGGGACGTGGTGGCGCCGCCGAGGAGCAGCGGGATCTCGAGCCCGCGGCGCTCCATCTCGGCCGCGAATGTGACCATCTCCTCCAGCGAGGGGGTGATCAGCCCGGACAGCCCGATGATGTCGGCGCCGTGTTCCTCGGCCGCGGCCAGGATCTTCTCGGCCGGCACCATCACGCCGAGGTCGATGACCTCGTAGTTGTTGCACTGCAGGACGACGCCGACGATGTTCTTGCCGATGTCGTGCACGTCGCCCTTGACGGTGGCCATGATCACGACGCCGTTGCTGCGGCCGGCGCTCTCCGGTGTCTTGGTCGCCTCGATGAAGGGGATCAGGTAGGCGACGGCCTTCTTCATCACCCGCGCCGACTTGACCACCTGGGGCAGGAACATCTTGCCCGCGCCGAACAGGTCGCCGACGACGTTCATGCCGGACATCAGCGGGCCCTCGATGACCTCGATGGGCTGGCCGCCGCGGGCCTCGATGAGCGCCCGGAGCTCCTCGGTGTCGGCCGCCACATGGTCGTCGATGCCCTTCACCAGGGCGTGGGTGATGCGTTCGCCGACCGGCAGCGAGCGCCAGGCGTCGTTGACCGCCTCGGCCTTGCGGCCGTCACCGGCGAACTCGGTGGCGATCTCCAGCAATCGTTCCCCGGCGTCGGGACGGCGGTTGAGGACCACGTCCTCGATGCGCTCGCGCAGCACCGGATCGACCTCGTCGTAGACGACCAGGGCGCCCGCGTTCACGATGCCCATGTCCATGCCGGCGGCGACGGCGTGGTAGAGGAAGACCGCGTGGATGGCCTCCCGGACGGCGTTGTTGCCGCGGAACGAGAAGGACACGTTGGACACGCCGCCGGACACCAGGGCGCCGGGCAGGTTCTGCTTGATCCAGCGGGTTCCCTCGATGAAGTCGACGCCGTAGTTCGCGTGCTCCTCGATGCCGGTGGCGACGGCGAAGATGTTCGGGTCGAAGATGATGTCCTCGGCCGGGAAGCCGACCTCGTCGACCAGGATCCGGTAGGCCCGCTCGCAGATCTGCCGGCGGCGCTCGAGGTTGTCGGCCTGGCCGTCCTCGTCGAAGGCCATCACGACCACGGCGGCGCCGTACTTGCGGCACAGCCGGGCCTGGGCCCGGAACTTCTCCTCGCCCTCCTTCAGCGAGATCGAGTTCACGATCGGCTTGCCCTGCACGCAGCGCAGCCCGGCCTCGATCACCTCGAACTTCGACGAGTCGATCATCAGCGGGACGCGGCTGATGTCGGGCTCGCCGGCGATCAGCTTGACGAAGCGGTCCATCGCCGCGACGCCGTCGATCATCCCCTCGTCCATGTTGATGTCGATGACCTGGGCGCCGTTCTCGACCTGCTGACGGGCGACCGCGAGGGCGGCCGGGTAGTCACCGTCGCGGATCAGGTTGCGGAACCGCGCCGAGCCGGTGATGTTGGTCCGCTCGCCGACGTTGACGAACAGCGACTCGGCGGTGATGTTGAGCGGCTCGAGGCCGGACAGCCGGGTGGCCGTCGCCGGGGTGGCCGGCACCCGCGGCGTGAGGCCGTCGACGGCCGCGGCCATCGCCGCGATGTGTTCCGGGGTGGTGCCGCAGCAGCCGCCGAGCACGTTGACCAGGCCGCTCTCGGCGAACTCCCGCACGATCGCGGCGGTCTGGGCCGGCAGTTCGTCGTACTCGCCGAACTGGTTGGGCAGGCCGGCGTTCGGATAGCAGGAGACGAAGCAGCCGGCCAGGCGCGACACCTCGGCCAGGTAGGGCCGCATCTCCTGGGCCCCGAGGGCGCAGTTGAGCCCGACGAGCAAGGGCCGGGCGTGGCGTACGGAGTTCCAGAACGCCTCGGTCACCTGACCGGACAGCGTGCGGCCGGAGGCGTCGGTGATGGTGCCCGAGATCATCACCGGCCAGCGGCGGTCGCGCTCCTCGAAGAGGGTCTCCAGGGCGAAGATCGCGGCCTTGGCGTTCAGCGTGTCGAAGATCGTCTCGACCATCAGGATGTCGGCGCCGCCGTCGACCAGGCCGTTCGCCTGCTCCAGGTAGGCCTCGACCAGCTCGGTGTAGGTGACGTTGCGCGCGCCGGGGTCGTTGACGTCGGGCGAGATCGATGCGGTCCGGTTGGTCGGGCCCAGGGCGCCGACCACGAACCGGGGCCGGGCCGGTTCGGCCTCGGTCGCCGCGTCGCACTCGGCCCGGGCCAGCCGGGCCGCCGCGAGGTTCAGCTCGTACGCGATGTCCTGCATGCCGTAGTCGGCCAGCGAGATCCGCTGGGCGTTGAACGTGTTGGTCTCGATCAGGTCGGCCCCGGCCCGCAGGTAGTCGCGGTGGATCTCGCGGATCGCCTCGGGCTGGGTGATCGACAGCAGGTCGTTGTTGCCGCGTACGTCGGACGGCCAGTCGGCGAACCGCTCGCCCCGGAAGTCTTCCTCGGTGAAGACGTGCCGTTGGATCATCGTGCCCATCGCGCCGTCGAGGACGAGAATCCGGGACCGCAGGAGCTCGGTCAGCTGTTCCGTGGCATCCGGGCGCAAGAGCATCGGAAGATTCTGACAGCTTTCCGCCTGAACCAGCCAATCGAACCCCCCGTACGGTCCTCGGGGAGGGCCGGATGTGAGCGACGTCATCGCGTGCTCGTGAGATCACGCTATTTTGGCCCCGGTCCCGGTCGTCGGGCCGGTCCCCGGTCGTCGGGCCGGTGAAGGAGCAGTCTTGACCACAGGTGAGAGCACGAAGGCGCGACCACACGCGTCGCGGGACGCCGAGGAGCCGAAACCGGGCCGCAAGAGGGGCCGGTTCGGCTCCATCGAGGTGCTGGCCGCGCTCCTGGTCCTGCTGGTGATCTTCCGTGGCCCGCTGTCGCGGCTGCTGTCCGGCGCCGGCCTCCAGACCTGGGCCACGGTGTTCGTCTCGGTCCTGATCCAGGCGGCGCCCTTCCTGGTCTTCGGCGTGGCGCTCTCGGCGGTGATCGCGGTGTTCGTGCCCCGGTCGTTCTGGGCCCGCGCCCTGCCGCGGCACCCGGCCCTGGCCGTGCCCGCCGCCGGCCTGGCCGGCGTGGTGCTGCCGGGCTGCGAGTGCGGCAGCGTGCCGATCGCCGGGTCCCTGATCCGTCGTGGCGTCACCCCGGCCGCCGCGCTGGCCTTCCTGCTGGCCGCGCCGGCGATCAATCCGATCGTGCTGACCGCCACCGCGGTCGCCTTCCCGGGCAACCTCGAGATGGTGGTGGCCCGCGGCGTGGCCAGCCTGATCGTCGCGGTGGTGATGGGCTGGCTGTGGCTGCGCCTGGGCAAGGCGGAATGGATCAGGCTGCCCCACCGGCCCGACCTGGACGGGCAGTCCAAGGCCCAGGCGTTCTGGGCGGCCTGCCGGCACGACGTGATGCACGCGGGCGGATTCCTGGTGGTGGGTGCGGCCGCGGCCGCCACGATCAACGTGCTGGTGCCCGAGGCCTGGCTGCAGACCCTGGCCGACAACCCGGTGCTCTCGGTCATCGCGCTGGCCGTCCTGGCCGTCCTGCTGTCCATCTGCAGCGAGGCCGACGCCTTCGTCGCCGCGTCGTTGTCGCAGTTCTCGCTCACCTCCAGGCTGGTGTTCCTGGTGGTCGGGCCGATGGTCGACCTCAAGCTCATCTCGATGCAGGCGGGGGTGTTCGGCCGGCGGTTCATGGTCCGCTTCGCCCCGGCCACGTTCGTCCTGGCCATCGGCGTCGGTGTGGCGGTCGCGGCGGTGATCCTGTGATCCGGCAGACGCTGCTGAGCCTGCTCGTCGCCACCGCGGCCGGCGGCGTGCTGGTGCTGGCGCCGCCCGGGCAGGGTAAGCCGGCCGCCCCGCTGACGGCCGGGGTGGCCTGGCCCCAGGCCCAGCGCGGCAACGTGCCCGCGCTGCTGGCGGACGGCAGCGCGTACACCCCGGCCTGGTTCCTCGACGCCCGCACCTCGATCGGCACGGCGCTCACCCGCGACGGCGCCTACCTGCGGCTGCTGATCCGCCGGCCGGACGGATCGCTGCGGCAGCTCCGGCGCCTGCCCACCCGGGCCAACCCGTCCTTCTCGGCGGTCACGGCCGACGGTGGCGTGGTGGCCTGGGCCGAGGGCGACGGCGACCTGCGGCCGCAGCTGTGGGCGGCCGGCCTCCGCGACCGGCGGGCGCCGCGGCGGGTGACGGCCGACATGGGGGAGGCCCGCTTCTACCAGTCCGAGTTCGACCTGGTGATCGCCGGCGGCCGGGTGCGGTGGGTCGCCGCCGGCCGGTACGGGACCACCGAGGTGCGGTCGATCGCCCTGACCGGTGGCGCGGTGGAGAGCACCTCGGAGCCGGGCACCTGGCAGCTGTCGGCGTGGCCCTGGCTGGTCGACGGCGTCACCTCCGGTTCCGGCGCGACCACGTTGAAGAACCTGGTCACCGGGCAGCGCCAGGCGGTGCCGGGCGATCCCCGGGCGGTGACCAACTGCGGTCCACGCTGGTGCCGCGCCGTCTCGCTGACCGAGGACGGCGCGCTGATCCGGCTGATCCGTCCCGACGGCACCGGCCGGCGCGAGGTCGCCGCGGGCTCGGTGGAGACGATCGTGGCCGACGTCGGGGCGCTGGATCGCCTCGAGCTCTACGCCGAGACCGGCGGCAACGCCGACTACTCCGGCAACGTGCGGCTGATGGCCTACGACATCGCCGGGAAGCGGACGGTCCAGATCAGCCCGGACGCCGCCAACGTCACCTACCGCGGCGGGATGCTGTGGTGGTCGACCGGCACCCAGGATCTGTTCCTGCGGCACAGCCTGGATCTGCGTACCCTCCGCTGACCCTCACGCGTACGGCTGGGCCGGTTCCGTGGTCTCCCGCCACGACCTCACCTCGAGATAGGCGACCTTCGCGTCGTTGACCGGGTCCTTGCCCACCTTGCCGCTGTAGACGCCGTCGACCTGCACCCAGGTGTCCGGGGCCGCGTCGACCGTCGCCTCGCCGGTCAGCCCGACCTTGATCGGGCGGCCGTCGGCGGCGCAGCAGTTCAGCACCATCCGGGCCAGCATCGGCCGGCCGCCCGGGCCCTTCGTGACGAAACCGGTCAGCCGCACCGTGCGGCCGGACAGGCTCTTGCCCTGGTCGAACACCGCCCGGGACGCGTAGTCGAGCAGGCCCACGGGTACGGGGTCGCCGGCCGGCAGGGGAGGGTAGTCGGACGGCTCGGCCGCGATCGATCCGGCCTGCCCGGCCGAGAACGCGCCCAGGGCCGGCGGGGCGATCAGCAGCAGGCCGACCACCGGCAGCAGGAGCAGCCAGCCGACCCTCGGCTCGTGATGCGCGTGCCCGTGCCCGTCGTCCGGTTCTTCCCGGTGGGTGCTGTCCGGTTCTTCGCGGTGGGTGTCATCGGGTTCTTCGCGGTGGGTACGGAGGGAGCGCAGCTCGTACCCGATGGTCATCACCGCGGCCGCGATCAGCAACGCGCCGGTCGCCAGCAGGAAGGGCCGCAGGCCTTCCTTGACGTAGCGCAGGAACATGTCGGTCAGCGTGGCCCGGATGATCGCGCCGCCGAACAGCAGCATGACCACGCCCTGGGTCAGCCGGTTCACCGCAGTACCGCCACCTCCTCCAGTACGCGCGCGGGGAGATGCCGGTTCAACTGCAGGGTGGCGACCAGGGCCAGGGTCGACTCGGCGCCCTGGTTGCGGTTCGGGCCCAGCAGGGTCAGCCCGTCGTACCCGCCGCCGGTGGCCGGGTCCCACATGACCTCGCCGACGTCGTTGTCGCCCAGGAACCAGTCGATGGACTGGCGTACGCCCCGCTCCCAGCCCGGATCGCCGGTGACCGCGGCCGCGGTGGCGCAGGCGTCGGCCAGGGCCGCCACCTCGATGGGTTGCTGGTCGTGCCGGAGCCGGGGGCCGCCGCGCTGCCAGCCGGCCGACGGGAGGACCGACAGGTGGCCGTCGCTGACCTGGATGTCCACCAGCCAGCCGAGCATCCGCAGACCGGCGGCGAGGGTGGGTGGGTCGTCCAGCAGATCGCCGGCGGCGATGACGGCCTCGGCCAGGGCGGCGTTGGCGTACGTCAACCGCCCGTCCGGCCACGGCCAGCCCGGGTCGTGGCCGGGTCGTCCGATCGCCGTGGACGCCTCGGCCAGCAGGTCGGCGGCCAGATCGTCGTCCGGGTCGGCCCGGAGCAGCTCCGCGGCGCCGAGCGCGGCGAAGGCCATGGCCCGCGGGGCCGCGGACCGGCGGGACGCGCCCCGGACGAACGCGAGATGCGCCTCCTCGCGGATCCAGGAGGCCGGGCTCCGGGCCGCCGCGGTGGCCAGACCCCACAGGGCCCGTCCCCACCAGTCGCCGAGCCCGGGCTGGTCGGTCCACCGCCGCTCGAAGTCGAGCCGGTTGTGGAAGGCGCCCTCGTCGTCCTGGGCGTGGGTGAGGAAGGTCAGGTAGCGCTCGGCCAGGCGCAGAACCTCGGGCGGCGGGTCGGGCTCACGGCAGGTGACGACGAGCCCCCGGGCGACGTCGTCGGTGCAGTAGCCGTGCTGGCGGCGGGCGATGCCGTGCCGGGCGTGCTCGAACAGCCCGGTGTCGTCGGTGAGCCGCGAGAGGTGCGCGAACGGAGGCGCCGGTACGGTCCGGACCTCGTCGGTTGTGGTCACGTGGCCACAACGGCAGCCGCGCGGTGGTCGGCGGCGAGCAGCGTCGCGGCCAGCGCGTGGTACTGCTCGGCGACGACCGGCCAGGGCGGCGCCGATCCGGCCGGGCGGGCGCTCTCCCGCAGCGAGGCGGCCAGGCCGCGAGTGGTCAGGATCCGCCGGATGGCGGTCGAGAGGGCGGCCGGGTTCCGGTGGGGCACGAGGATGCCGGGGCCGTCGGTGAGCACTTCCACCGCGTGCGGGAATGTGGTCGCGACGACCGGGACGCCGGCCGCCACCGCCTCGACGAGGACGCCGGAGGTGACCTGCTCGGTGGAGTCGTACGGCAGCACGACGACGTCGGCCGAGCGGATGAGTTCGCCGAGCCTGGCGTCGTCGAGGTACTCCGACCGGTAGTTCACCATGTGCGCGATGCCGAGGGTGGCGCCCAGCTGGTGCAGACCCGTCCGGTACGCCTCGCCGTGCAGTTCGACCTGCTTGGGGTGGGTCCGCCCGGCCACCGTGTAGGTGGGCGTGGGGTCGAGCCGGCGCAACCGGGCCAGGGCCTGGAGCGCCCATTCGATGCCCTTGCCGGGTCCGAGCAGGCCCCAGGTGAGCAGGTGCCGCTGCGGGCGGGTGGCCGGCGGGGCGCCGGCGTACCCGGAGGCGCCGTGCGGGATCACCGAGATCTTCGACGCGTCGACGGCGTACCCGATGAGCAGCCGGTCGTGCGCGGTCGTGGTCAGGGTGACGACCGCGCCGGCGGCGGCCACGATCTGCTCGAGCAACGACTTCTGCGAGGGGGTGGGGCGGGTGAGCACGGTGTGCAGCACCACCACGCTGGGCACGGTGAGCCGCCGCAGCAGAGGCAGCACCTCGCCGCCGTCGCGGCCCGGGTAGATGCCGTACTCGTGCTGGACGACGGCGACGTCGAAGGTGTTGAGCACCTCGGCGGCGTCGCGCCAGCCGGCCGGTGTGGTGGCCGTCCAGGTGTGTACGACGCCGGGTGGCGGTGTGGAGCCGTCAGCGCGGGTCATCACCCGGACGATGCCGCCGGCCACGCCGGCCTCGCCGAGGTGGGTGGCGAGGGCGGCGTTGAACGTCGCCAGACCGCATCGGGTCGGCGGGTAGGTGCTGAGAAATCCGTATCTGATCGTCCCGGCGGTCACGCGGATTCCGAGGCGGCCAGCTCGGCCGGATCGAGCCGGAGCATCGCCAGCAGCCCGGTGTGCCGGGTCGAGTCGACCTGCTCGGGCAGTTCCTTCTCGACGAAGTCGGCCCGGTCCTGCTGGCCGCGCTCGCGAAGCGCGGTGACGACAGATGTCCGTGAAATGATCATGGCCTGCTCTCCGATGTGATGTCGGCGGTGCCGAGGAGTTCGGGGGTGCGTCGCTTGTCGGCCGCGTCGGCCGCGGCGGCCATGACCCGCTCGGCCGAGGCCGGCGTCGTGGCCGGTGGGACGACCAGCAGATCGAAACGGTCACCCGAGCCGCTGATCAGGGTGACCAGGCCGGGCGGCTGGGAGGTGAACCAGCCCAGCCGGACGACCCGGCGGCCCGAGGCGGCCCGGCGCGGGTGGGGCTGGTCCCACTCCGTGGTGTTGAACAGCACGTGCGTGATCTCGCCCCGGAGGTCGTGCAGGCCCTCCAGGAGGGCGGGGAGTTCGGCGACCGCATCCGTCGACCGGGGCCACCAGGCGCCGTCGAGGACGGTGGTGCGGGACGGTTTCGGGTCCAGACGCAGACGTACGCCCTGGTCAGGGGTCTGTGGGACACGCGTCATCGTGGTCTCGGTCATCGAGCTGCCTTCCTGTCGACGACATCCGCGCCATCAAGGGGCGGGCGCGATGCGCACGTCGCAGGAAGCCGAAGAGCCGGTGTGACCCCAACCGTACGCGCTCTGGGGCCGGAGCCCTCCGCCGAGGGAAGCCATGTTTCGCGTTGGACGGGTCCGGATGACCAATCGGACTCTTGTGCTCCCTTCTGAGGACGACGGTAGCCTCGGCATGTTCCACCGGCGTAGCGTTGCCGTGACGCTCGATGACATCGGGCGAGTCGCTCCGGACTCTGGCGGCCCCGTCTGCCTCCGCCTGTCCTGGAGCGTGCATGAGCGCCGGTTCTCCCGAACCCGTCGAACCCCCGGCCGAGATCGACGTCGAGGGGTCCAGCGACTCCACCCTGATCGAGCTGATCTCCCGCGGCAGCGTTCCGGCCTTCGTGGCGCTGTTCGACCGGACGTCCGAGGCCGCCCGGGCCGAGCTGGCCGCCGGTCTCCCGGATGACCGCCGGGTCAGCGAGGTCCTCGCGGCCACCTACGTCGAAGTGTGGTGGCTGGCCGGGTGTGAGCGGGCGCCGGAGGTCGACGGCATGAGCTGGATCGTCAGCATCCTGCGCCGGCGGATCAGCGACGCGGCCCGGCTCGTGGGACGGCCCGCCGCGCTGACCGTCTCCCGGCTGAGTTACGCCGAGCTCGAACTCGCGGCCCTGCTCCAGCGGCCGGTGGACCGCTTGACGCGGGTGGCGCCGGGCTGACCCGGCGTCATGGCCGGCTCAGCCCCGGCAGGCTTCCCATGTTGGTGACGACCAGGTGGGCCACCTCGGTGAGCTTGCGGTTGTTGTTCCGGGCGTACGCCCGGATCCGCAGGAAGGCCTCGTCGACCGAGATCCCGTCGATCTGGGCCAGCGCGCCCTTGGCCTGCTCGATGACGACCCGGCTGTTGAGCGCCCCGCGCAACTGCTCGGTCAAGGTCTCGCCGCGGCTGATCGCGCGCTGCTGGATCAGGCCGATCGCCGCCACGTCGGCCAGGGCCTGCATGATCGGGACATCGGCGGCGTCGAAATCGCCGCCGGTGGTGCCGCCGAACACGTTGAGCGCGCCGATCACCTGCGACCGCAGCCGCAGCGGAAACGCGTGCACCGACTGGAAACCCGCCTCCGCGGCCCGGACGGCGAAGCGGGGCCAGCGATCCACGGCGGCAGCGAGGTCGACATTGACCACCGGCGTGCCGCTGCGGAAGGCGTCCAAGCACGGGCCCTCGCCGTTCTGCAGCTGGAACAGCTCGACCAGGCGGACGTTCTCGTCGGAGCCGGCCGCGAACTCCAGCCGCCCCCGCTCGTCGGCCAGCATCAGGCCGGTCGCGGCCGCGCCGACCAGGTTGTTGGCCCGGTCGGTGAGCATCTGCAGGAAGTCGAGCAGCTCGAACTCGTCGACGAGGGTGTCGGCGACCTCCACGAAGATCGCGGCCAGCCGCTGGGGCGAAACGGTGCCCATGCCCTGCCTTCCACTCGGTCGATTGAGCCTGACCCTACTCCGGTCCGGCGCATCGATCAGCGCTCGCGCCGGTGGGCCGATCCCGACACCGAGCGGGAGCCTCCGACCGCCGCCGCCCTGGCCACCGAGCGGATCGCGGCTCGGCCCGATGGTGACGCCGGCGGCCCGGCACGCCTTGGCGGTGAGCCAGATCTTCCGCGGCCGGCTCGTCGTGGACACCGGCCCTTCCCGGCCTGCTACGACCCGGTGAACCGGTAGGACGTCTCCCCGGCGTACGCCGCGCCGGTCTCTTCCGGGTCCAGGCCCAGGGGGCCGTCGCCGGTCGCGTGCACGAACCGGACCGGGAAGTTGTAGGAGGCGAGCCGGACGCTGCCGGGCGTGGCCCCGGGCGCCGGGCAGAACGTGGCGTCCATCTGGAACAGCACCTGCCCGTCGTCCGGGTCGAGCCGCAGGCGGAAGGAGGAGTGCCGGACGTACCGGCCGTCGGCGGCGCGCAGCGATACGCAGTTCCGGTCGGCGAGGCCCGGTGTCACGGTGACCGTCAGGCCGGGCGGGCCGGCCGCCTCGACCAGCTGGGCACCGTCGAGCGCCACGACGGTGCCCGCCCCGGCGACCGGGCGGATCACGAACCGGCCGGGCGGAAGAGGGTCCGCCGGGCTGGGCCGTGCCGCTGCGCTGGGCCGGGGCGCCGGGCCGTCGGGCCGGGCCGTCGGGCCGGGCCGGGAGGCTGGGCCGGGCCGGGCCGCTGGGGGAGGGGCCGGTTCGGCGGCGTCCGCGGCGCGTGGTTGTTCACTGGGGAGGTTGAGGTAGATGCCGCTGGAGACGGTCGCGCCGACCAGCAGCGCGGCGGCGATCTTCGCCCCCGCGAGCTGACCCAGCCACCCGGCGCCGCCGGCGAGGACCTCGGTGGCCGCGCCGGCCGGCCCGGAGACGGCGGCCGCGCCGGCCAGCAGCCGGTCCAGCGGCACGAATCCGGATCGGGCCGCCCCGCATCGGTCGCACCCGCGCACGTGCCGGCCGAAGCGTTTGCGCCACCGCGGGCCCGGCGTGCCGTCCCAGCCGTGGGCGATCGCGGCCAGGCCGGGGCAGCGGGGCGTGGCGCCCAGCGCGGCGACCAGCAGGCGGGTCAGCTCGAGCTGCCGGCGCATCCGCTGGATCCGGACCCGGGCGTGGCCGGAGCCGACCCCCAGGACCGCGACCAGTTCGGCGCGGCTGAGGTCACCCGCGACCTCCCGCCACCAGAGCGGAAGCAGGTCCCGATCGCCGGGATCGAGCCAGCGGGCGGCCTCGGCGATCTGCCGGCGCTGGTCGGACAGGCTCAGCCGCAGCAGGGTGGCATCGGCGAACTCCGCGCCCGGATCGGCGACGCGCACCGCCTGGTCGAGCGACGTGACCCGGCTCCGCTGCCGTCGCCAGGCCTGCTGGCGGTTGCTGATCTGGTGCATCGCGATGGCGACCAGCCACGGCCGGAAACCCTCGGGGGTACGCAGCGCCGACAGGTCCCGGTGGGCCCGCAGGACGGTCTCCTGCACGACGTCGTCGACGTCGGGGTGATCGCCCAGCGCCTCGCCGACGATGCGGTACAGCAGCGGCAGGCAGTGGGTGATCAGCCGTTCGGCGGCCCGCTGGTCACCGGCGCGGGCGGCGTCCACGAGGTCGGTCCAGCCGTCCACCGCCATTGCCCGCTCCTTCCTCGAGGCGGCCGGAAAGTGTTACGCGGGACGCCCCGAATCGGCCGCACTTGAGGGCGCGGAAACATTCTGGCAACATCGGCCGTACTCGATGGGAGCGTTCCCACAGATGTGCACCATCTGCATGCTGAGCAGCTCCGTCAGACCTGTTAGCGATAACAACCAGGGGAGTCTCATGTCCGCGTTTCATGGTGCCCGGAAGTGGCTGGGTGCGATAACCGTCATGCTGCTGGCCGGCGTTCTCCCGGCGGTGGTGTCGCCGACGCCGGCGTCGGCCGCGACGGTCGATCCGGCCGCCTGGTACGTGCTGGTGAACCGCAACAGCGGCAAGGCGCTCGACGTGTACAACCAGTCCACCGCCGACGGTGGCCGGATCACCCAGTGGGCCCGCAACGACGGCAACCAGCAGCAGTGGCAGTTCGTCGACTCCGGCGACGGCTTCTACCGGGTCCGGTCACGGCACTCCGGCAAGGTGCTCGACGTCTACAACTACTCGACGGTCAACGGCGGCGCCATCGTGCAGTGGGCCGACGGCAACGGGCAGAACCAGCAGTTCCGGCTGGCCGACTCGGCCGACGGCTACGTCCGCCTGATCGGCCGGCAGAGCAGCAAGGCGGTCGAGGTCCAGGGCGCGTCGACGGCCGATGGCGCCAACGTCGTGCAGTACGACGACTGGGGCGGCACCAACCAGCAGTGGCAACTGGTCCGGGTCGGCGACAGCTCCGCCACGTGCTCGCTCCCGTCGAGCTACCGCTGGTCGTCGACGGGCGCGCTGGCCCAGCCCCGGTCGGGCTGGGTGTCGTTGAAGGACTTCACCACCGTCCCCTACAACGGCCGGCAGCTCGTCTACGCCACCACCCACGACAACGGCACCACGTGGGGGTCGATGAACTTCAACCTGTTCACCAACTGGTCGGACATGGCCTCGGCGGGTCAGAACGCGATGTCGTCGGCCACCGTCGCGCCCTCGTTGTTCTACTTCGCGCCGCGCGGCCTCTGGGTGCTGGCGTACCAGTGGGGTGGCCCGGCCTTCTCCTACCGCACGTCGAGCGACCCGACCAACGCGAACGGCTGGTCGGCGCCGCAGACGCTGTTCTCCGGCACCATCTCGGGCTCCGGCACCGGGCCGATCGACCAGGCGGTGATCGGTGACTCCAGCACCATGTACCTGTTCTTCGCCGGCGACAACGGCAAGATCTACCGGGCGAGCATGCCGATCGGGAACTTCCCGGGCAGCTTCGGCACGGCGTCGACGGTGGTGCTGAGCGACTCCACCAACAACCTGTTCGAGGCGGTCCAGGTCTACAAGGTCCAGGGTCAGAGCCAGTACCTGATGATCGTCGAGGCGATCGGGGCCAACGGGCGCTACTTCCGCTCGTTCACGGCCAGCAGCCTGGGCGGTTCGTGGACGCCGCAGGCCTCGACCGAGAGCAACCCGTTCGCCGGCAAGGCCAACAGCGGCGCCACCTGGACCAACGACATCAGCCACGGCGAGCTGGTGCGGGTCAGCGCCGATCAGACCATGACCATCGACCCCTGCAACCTGCGACTGCTCTACCAGGGCCGGTCACCCAGCTCCGGCGGCGACTACGGCCGCCTGCCCTACCGGCCGGGCCTGCTGACCCTCCAGCGCTGAGGGTTCCCAGCCGGGGCGACGGTCGCGGCCGTTGCCCCGGGCTGGGCGTACGCGGTTGTAGAGTCCTTCTGACAAAGCCGTTTGCAGGCGGGCTCTACGTGAGGCGGGCGGGGCGTTGACGACGGGTCATCGGGTCACGATCTACGAGGTCGCCGATCGTGCGCGGGTCAGCATCTCGACCGTCTCCAACGTGCTGAACAAGCCCGACCGGGTCAGCGCGGCGACCCGGGAGCGGGTCCTCGCGGCCGTCGACGAGCTCGGGTTCGTCCCGAAGGTGCAGGCGGTCAGCCTGGCGCGGCGGGGTACCGGGCGGGTCGGGGTGATGGCGCCCTTCACCTCCTACGGATCGTATCTGCGCCGGTTGTCCGGGCTCCTCACGGCGGCCACCGAGCTGGAGATCGACGTCCTGGTCTTCGACCACGAGTCGGCGGCGCTGGCGTCCTCCCCGGTGCTGGCCAGTATGCCGGTGCACGGGCGGCTGGACGGCCTGATCGTGATGGGTCTGCGCATCGAGGACGCCATCGCCGATCGGCTGCGGGAGCGGCGCCTGCCCACGGTGGCCGTCGACGCGGACAGCGCCCTGTTCAGCCGGGTGGTCATCGACGACCGCGACGGCGGGCGGATCGCGGCCGCACATCTGCGCGACCGTGGTCACCGCCGTGTCGGCTACCTGCTGGAGAGGCAGGTCTCGGACTACGAGTCACAGGCCGTCAAGCGGCTCACCGGTTTCCGCGAGGTCATCACCGCGGCCGGCGGCTCGGTGGTGGTGACCAGCAGCGACAACGCGATCGAGGCGGCGCGCCGGGCCGCCGCCGGCCTGTTCGACGACGCCGACCGTCCCACCGCCGTCATGGCGCACCACGACACGCTGGCCGTTGGCGTGCTGCTGGAGGCTCGTGAGCGGGGGCTGCGTGTCCCGCAGGACGTGGCCGTGATGGGTTTCGACGACGGTGAGATGGCCATGGCGGCCGACCTGACCACCGTGCGCCAGCCGTTCGAGGAGTCCGGCAGTGCCGCGCTCAGCGTCCTGCTGGGTCATCTCGGTGGCTCGGACCTGCGTTCGACCACGACGCTCGACGTGCGCCTGGTCGCGCGGTCGACCACCTGACCAGCGGTGAAACCCGGGGAAGCCCTGATCGGGACGAGTGCGGCCGCCTAGAAAAGTGCTTCGATAGAATCTCTTGACACCGCTTTCGAGGTGGGGTTTCGTGCTTGTAACGCAGATGTGTCGACGCCCCACCGGCCATGTCCCTCGCGGCCGGGCTACGTCCATCCGAGAATGTGGTGAAGCATGAGATATCCGACGATAGCGGCGCTGGCCTGCACCGGTCTCCTGATCGCCGCGGCCGGCTGCAGCGCTCCGGGCAGCGACTCCGGAACCCCGGACGCGGCGAGCAGCGCGGCCGCGGTGACCACCTCCTGCGGCAGCGATCCGGTCACCCTGAAGGGCTATTTCGAGACCGGCTTCCCGCTACCCAAGCAGCTCGCCGACGAGTTCACCAAGCAGTTCCCGAACGTCAAGTGGGAGGTCCGCGAGGACCAGTTCGCGGTGATCACCCAGAACGCGCCGAGGGTGCTGGCCGACGACCCGCCCGATCTGATGCGGCTGCCGCAGGTCTCCGAGCTGGTCAAGGACAGCCTGCTCAAGCCCCTGGACGCCTACGCCCAGGCGTACGGGTGGGACAAGTGGCCGGCGTCGCAGCTGGAGCAGCTGCGGGTCAACCCCGGTGGTCAGCGTGGTGACGGTCCGCTGCAGGCGCAGGGGCTGAACTTCAGCATGACCGGCGTCTTCTACAACAAGAAGCTGGCCGCCCAGATCGGCATGACGCAACCGCCGGCCACGCTGGCCGAGCTGGACACCGTCCTGCGGAAGGCCAAGGACGCCGGGCTCACGCCGATCAACCAGTTCAACGGCGGCGCGACCGGCGGGCTCGCCTTCCCCCTGCAGAACCTGATGGCCGCGTACGGCGATCCGGCCGCGATCAACGACTGGATCTTCCAGAAGCCCGGCGCCACCATCGACACCCCGAGCAACCTGCAGGCCACCCAACACCTGGAGAAGTGGATCAAGGCCGGTTACTTCGCCCCGGACATCAACTCGCAGGACTACGCGACGATGATGAGCCGCTTCATCGGCGGCAAGGCGCTGTTCATCTTCAACGGTGACTGGGAGTCCGGCAACCTCGACAAGCAGATGGCGGGCAACGCCGGCTTCTTCCTGATGCCCCCGCAGGCGCCGGGCGGCAAGCAGGCCGCGATGTCGGCGCCCCTGACCTACGGGATCAGCGCCAAGGCGCCGCACGCGGACTGCGCCGCGTACTTCCTGAACTGGGTGGCGACCAATCAGAAGGCCCGCGACATCGCCGTGACGGTCGGCGGCTCACACCCGATGGGCCCGTCGGACGCCTACATGCCCCCGGTCAAGGAGGGCACCGTCACCGCGGCGACGCTGACCGCCGGCGCCACCATCGGCAAGGACAACGGGGCCATGGACTTCATCGCCAACGCGACCGGCGCGATCTACGCCAAGAGCTGGACCCCGCAACTGCAGAAGCTGGCCGCCGGTCAGCAGAGCGCGGACGCCCTGTTGAAGTCCGTGCAAAAGGATTACGAGAGTCAGGTCAAGGGCTGATCAGGTGACCCGTCCTCGATCCGCGACCCGGACCGCGACGGCTCCGGTGCGGCGTTCGCGCCGCCCCGGGGCCTGGCTCGGCTGGCTGTTCGCCGCCCCCGCGGCCGTGATGTACGCCGTCTTCGTGCTGCGTCCCCTGGCGCTGACCGTCCAGTACTCGTTCTACGACTGGAACGGCATCGGCGCGTCCCGCTGGGTCGGGGCCGCGAACTACACCCGGCTGTTCACCGATCCCGAGCAGTTCGCGCCGATCCTGCACGCGTTCGAGCTGATCCTGTTCTTCAGCGGAATCCCGGTGCTGCTCGGCCTGTTCGTGGCGGCCACGATCCGCGGCATCGCGCAGAGCCGGCTGGCCCTGGTCGCCCGTACGGTGCTGTTCCTGCCGCAGGTCATCCCGCTGGTCGCGGCCGGCATCATGTGGAGCTGGCTGCTGTCCACGACCGGTCTGGCCAACGAGTTCCTGTCGGCCGTCGGCCTGGGCGGCGTCACCCGCGCGTGGCTGGGTGACTTCGGGACCGCGCTGCCGGCCGTCGGGGTGATCGGCGCCTGGGTGCTCGTCGGGCTGTGCACGCTGCTCCTGCTGGCCGGGATGAGCAAGATCGATGTCGCGCTGTACGAGTCGGCGCGCCTCGACGGGGCCGGCCCGGTGCGCGAGTTCTTCGCCATCACGCTGCCCAGCCTGCGCCAGGAGATCGGCGTCTGCGTGACCGTCACCATCATCGCCGCCCTGGCCAGCTTCGACATCGTCTACATCGCCACCCAGGGCGGGCCGGGCAACTCCACCATGGTTCCCGGGCTGGAGATCTTCTATCTGGCCTTCGCCGAGCGTGAGGTGGGCCGGGCCTCCGCCCTGGCGGTCGTGCTCGTGCTGCTCGTCCTGGCCTGCGTCCTGCCGGTCCAGCGATTCACCCGAGACGGATCCCGATGATCGTCAACCGCCGCGAGGCCCTGATCGGGCGCGTCCTGCTGCTGCTCCTGATGGCGATCACCGTGGTGCCCTTCGTCAGCCTGTTCGTCACCGCGTTGCACCCGTCGGGCAGCTATCCGGCCGGGCTGTCCTGGCCGGACGATCCACAGTGGGGGAACTTCGCCGACGCCTTCCGGTCGGCGCGGATGGGCCAGCTGCTGGTCTCCAGCGCCCTGATCGTGGCCGGCGTCGTCCCGATCTCGCTGCTGTTCGGCACCATGGCCGGGTTCGCCTTCGGCCATCTGCGCATGCCCGGTCACCGCATCGGCTTCCTGATCTTCGTGCTCGGGCTGACGCTGCCGTTCGAGGGCATCATCACGCCGCTGTACTACCAGGTTCGCGACCTGGGACTGCTCAACACCCGCTGGGCGATCATCCTGCCGCTCATCGGCCTGTTCATGCCGTTCTCGGTGCTCTGGATGCGGGCCCACTTCGTGACCATGCCGGAAGACCTGTCCGAGGCGGCGCGCCTCGACGGCGCCACCACCTGGCAGCTGTTCCGGCGGGTGCACCTGCCGCTGGCCCGGCCCGCCCTGTCGTCCCTGGCGATCCTGCTGTTCCTCTGGACCTGGAACCAGTTTCTGCTGGCCATCGTGCTGGTCGACGACCCGGCGAAACGCACCATGGCCGGCGCCCTCGGCGCCTTCCAGGGCCAGTGGGGCACCGACATCCCGCTGCTCTGCGCCGGTTCGCTGCTCATCCTCGCGCCCACCCTGGCCGTGTTCCTGGTCTTCCAGCGCCGGTTCGTGGCCGCGCTGCTCCAGGGCTCGATCAAGGGCTGATCCGACCGCACCTTCTCACGACCGGAACCGACACATGACCAGCACGCACGGCCCGACCGACGACGAGCGCCGGAACTTCGTCCGCTACACGCACACCCGCAACTGGCCGATGCTGCGGCGTTTCCCGGTCACCGACGATCTGCACGACGACCTGCTCGCCCAGATGCTCCGGTGCTCCGTGCCGGCCGTGCGATCGATCGTCGACACCTTCGCCGCCCAGGTGCGGGAGACCGCGGCCGAGATGCTCGCCGACGCGGCCTTCCGGGACCTGCTCCGCGCCCTGCCGTTCCGCCCGGAGGACCGGGTGGTCGCGATCGGCGACTCCATCACCGCCGACCGCATCGGCTGGTTCGAGATCCTGTCGGCCGCCGTGACGCCGGCCGGCGCGGAGGCTCCCACGATGATCAACCTGGGCGTCAGCGGCAACACCACCGCCGACGTGATCGAACGGTTCGATCTGCTCGAAGCCGGCCGGCCGACCCGGGTCCTGCTCATGCTCGGCACCAATGACGTCCGCGTCCACGGCCGGGCCGCCGGACACCGGATGGCCACCGGACCCGAGACCGAGCGCAACCTGCGCGTGCTCCTCGACCTCATCACCGGTCTCGGCGCCGCCACCACGCTGATCACCCCACCGGCGGCCGACCAGCGGCGCATCGACGACTTCTTCGCCGGTGACCCGGTGTGGTGGCGGGCGAGCGACATCGCCGAGGTCGCCGAGATCGTCCGCAAGGTCGACCCGGCCGGTCTCGACCTGCACGCCGCGACCCGGGGTGCGGACGTCGGCTCGTTCCTCGAGGCCGACGGCGTCCATCCCGCACCGGCCGGTCAGCGACTCATCCTCACCCACGTCGTCAGCCACCTCGCGGCGGAGTGACCCCATCTCGCGGCGGAGGCCGGAGTGACCGGATCAGGTCCAGTCGGGCGGATCGGCCCGGTGCAGGGCCGGGTCGCCGATCGCGAAGGTGCGTACCGGTCCGGGCGGGGTGGTGGGGCCTTCGAAGCGGACGGTCACGCGGCCCTGACCGCTGCCCCACACCCAGCCGGCGCCGTGCACGTCGTGCCGGACATCCTGGCCGGGCCGCCACTCGACCGGCGCCTCGGTCCTCTCCTCGGTGGCGGCGGCCGGGGCCACCGGAAGGGCTTCGGCCGGTGTGGCGAAGAGGTCGTCCTGGACGAAGTCGGCCAGCGTGGTGACGCCGACGCCGAGCAGGCGGATGCCGCTGGAGGTGTCGATCTCGGCCAGCAGGCGGCGGGCGAGCTGGGCGACGAGCCGGGGGTCGTCGGTGGGCTGGGCCCGGGTCACCGACCGGGTGATCGTGGTGAAGTCGTAGTGCCGGACCTTGATCGTCACCGTGCGGGCCGACACGCCCCCGGCCCGGAGCCGGCCGCCGACCCGGGTGGCGAGCAGGTCGATCTCGGTGTTCAGCCGGGTCCGGTCGGTCAGGTCGACGTCGAAGGTCTCCTCGGCCGACACCGACTTCGCCTCGCGTTCCCCGACCAGGGGGCGGTCGTCGTCGGCGCGGGCCAGCCGGTACAGCCCGGCCCCGTGGGCCTGGCCGAACCAGTCGATCAACTCGGGCAGCGGCACGGCGGCCAGCGCGCCGATGGTGTGGGCGCCGGCGCGGCGCAGCCGTTCGGCGGTGGCCGGCCCGACCCCGGGCAGCCGGGTCACCGGCAACGGGTGCAGCAGCGCCTGTTCGCCGCCGGGCGGGGCCACGGTCAGCCCGTCGGGCTTGTTCAGATCCGAGCCGATCTTGGCGACGAGCTTCGAGGTGCCGACGCCGATCGACGCGGTGACGCCGCCGGTCGCGGCGGCGATCATCTGCTTGACCTGCTCGGCGAGCGCGGTGACGCCCGGCCCGGACAGGTCGTGCCGGCCGGCGGCGGCCAGGTCGACGTAGGCCTCGTCGATGGAGACCTGCTCCACCAGGGGTGACAGATCGGCCAGGACGGCCATCACCACCTCGCTGGTCCGCCGGTAGGCGGCGAACCGGGGCGCCAGGAAGGCGGTGCCCGGTGGGCAGCGCCGCCGGGCCTCGGCGGTCGGCATCGCCGAGCGCGCTCCGTAACGGCGAGCCTCATAGGACGCGGTGGCGACGACGCCGCGACCCGCCACGCCGCCGACGATGACCGGCCGGCCGCGCAGCGACACCTTGTCGCGCTGTTCGACCGCGGCGAACATCGCGTCGAGGTCGACGTGGGCGATGCTCGCCTCCCGCCTCGACGTCCTCACCGCCCCAGTGTCGTTCATGGGTACGACAGACTCGCGCCGACGGAAACAGCATACGTATCACCTATTGCAAAGGTGATACGTATGCCCTTACATTTCGTGACGATGAACGGACCATCAACACGTTGACCGACAAGGATCCGACATGGGTGATACGACACGGTTGTGGCGGGGGCGTGGGGCCATGGCCGCCGGGCTCCTGGCCGCCGCCCTGGCCTTGACCGCCTGCAACGGTGGTGGCGACACGAACGACTCGGCCGGCTCGTACGGCTTCCCCCAGGTGACCCAGGACGAGAAGGCCGAGATCACGGTCTGGGTGGACGCCGACCGGGCGGGCGCGGTCGAGGCCTTCAAGAAGGCCAACCCCGACGTGCCGGTCAAGGCGGTCAGCTACGACGGCTCCGCCAACGGTTCCAACTCCTTCCGGACCAAGATGCAGCTGTTCGACCGGGCCGGCAGCGGCTGGCCCGACGTCGTCTTCTCCAGCCAGAACAACGACGCGGCCTGGGCCAGCCAGAAGACCAACGGCAAGCAGGCGTTCGCGGCCACGCTCAGCGACGGGCTCGTGCCCAAGGCCACGCTGGACGGCTTCACCGCGGGCTCGCTGAACCCCTGCACCGTCGAGGGCAAGGTCTACTGCCTGCGCAACGACCTCGCCCAGGCCGTCCTCTGGTACAACAAGACGCTCCTCGACAAGTTCGGCTATCAGGTCCCCGCCACCTGGCCGGACTACCAGGCCCTCGGCGAGAAGGTGGCCAAGGAGCACCCGGGCTACATCGTCGGCACCGTCGGCGACGCCTGGACGCCGGAGGTCTTCTTCTGGGCCAGCAAGTGCCAGGCGAACGGCGTCACCGGGCCCAAGACGGTCACCGTCGTCACCGGCAGTGAGGAGTGCAAGCGCGCCGCGGCGATGCTGGACACCCTGATCAAGAACGGCACCACCCCGAACATCAGCGTCTTCACGCCGGAGTTCGTGAAGAAGTACGCCGGCAAGGTCCTCGTCATGCCCGGCCCGGCCTGGTATGCGGGCGCCATCTTCAACAACCCGCAGGCGCTGAACGTCCCCAAGGGTCAGCTCGGCGTCGGCGCCCCGCCGGCCTGGTCGTCGGATCCCGCGGTTACCGGCAACGTCGGTGGCGGCACCTGGTTCATCAGCAGCCACTCGAAGAACCTCAAGGCAGCCGCGACGTTCGCCGAGTTCGTCACGACCGCCGACGACTACCAGGTGAACGTCGCTCCCGGCTACCCGGCCTTCGCCTCGGCGGGGGAGAAGTGGATCAAGAAGCAGGAGTCCAGCGGCTACTACGCCACCGACCTGCAGAACCTGGTGAAGGCCGGCACCCAGATCTGGGACGGCTGGGGTTCCGGGACGTTCAGCCAGGAGGCCGTCTGGGCCAAGACGATCACCCCGGCCATCGCCGACGGCAAGAGCCTGGTCGACCTGCTGCCCGAGTGGGAGACGGCGATCAAGAACCAGGCCCAGGTCAACGGCTACACGGCCAAGTGACAGCGGTCGAAGGGGCGGTCCGGCCGGCGGCGGTTCAACGTCGCCGGCCGGGCCGGCGGCCGGCGGGCCGGCCCGGGAACGCGATGAGCTACGGCTTCGTCGCCCCGTACGCGGTGCTGACGCTGGCCTTCGGCGTGCTGCCGGCCCTCTACTCGCTGTGGCTGGCGTTCACCGACGCCGAGGGCGGGTTCGCCGGGCTGGACAACTTCACCCGGGCGATCGGTGACTTCCGGTTCCTCCCGGCCGTCGGCCATGTCGCCCTCTACCTGGTGATCTGGCTGGTCGCACTGATCGTGCTGGTGACCTTCCTGGCCATCGTCGTGCACGCCGTGTCGGTGCGCTGGCTGAGCAGCACGCTGCGGCTGGTGTTCTACCTGCCGGGCGCCCTGGCCGGCGCCTCCAGCGTCCTGCTGTGGCTGTTCGTGCTCGACCCGGCCGCCGGACCGGCCGCCGGTCTGCTGCACCTGTTCGGCTTCGGCAGCTTCGTCGAGGTCATCGTGCCCGCGAACCTGCCGCCGATCTTCGCCATCATCGCGTTCTGGACCGGGGCGGGCGGATGGATCGTCATCATGTACGGGGCGCTGAACAACATCTCGGCCGAGGTGATCGAGGCCGCCCGGATGGACGGCGCCGGCCCGGCGCAGATCGCCTGGCGGATCCAGCTTCCCCTGTTGCGTAAGTGGATCTCGTACATGGGGATCATGTCGCTCGCCGCGGGCACCCAGCTGTTCGTCGAGCCCCAGCTGCTCTCGCAGGCCAGCAACGCGGTCGTGCCCAACGACTACTCGCTCAACCAGCTGGCGTACCAGTACGCCTTCCAGCAGAACGACTTCAACGGCGCCGCCGCGATCTCGCTGCTGCTGCTGGTCATCGCCCTCGCCCTGTCCGCCGTGTTCGTGACGCGCGGCGGTCTGTTCGAGAAGGACTGAGCCATGACCTCTGCCCGTGGCTGGAGTGGCCGCGCGATCGCCGGGCTGCTGCTGGCGGTCTTCACGCTGTTCTTCCTCGTACCCCTCGTGTGGTTGCTCCTGGCCTCGACCAAGACGGCCCGCGAGCTCACGGTGGGCAGCCCGTTCGCGCCCGGCCGATGGTCCGGCCTGGCGGCCAACGCGGACCAGCTGTTCGGCTTCCAGGACGGCGCGGTCACCACGTGGGTCGGCAATTCGGCCGTGTACGCGATCGGCGCTCTCGTCGTCACCCTGATCGCCGGCATCCCGGCCGGCTACGCCCTGGCGCTGACCGAGTTCCGGTTCCGCCGCCTGCTGCTGATCGTCACGCTGGTCGTGATGCTGATCCCGAACACCGCGCTGGTGCTGCCGATCTTCCTCGAGCTCAACACCGTCGGGCTGATCGGCAGCCCGCTGTCGGTGATCCTGCCGATGTCGTTCTTCCCGTTCGGGGTCTACCTGACGTACATCTACTTCTCCACCAGCATCCCGCGGGACCTGCTCGCCGCGGCCCGGATCGACGGATGCCGGGAGATCCAGGTGTTCACCAAGGTGGCCCTGCCGCTGGCCGCGCCGATCGTGGCGCTGGTGGCGTTCTTCAGCTTCGTGCAGAGCTGGAACAACTTCTTCCTGCCGTTCGTGATGCTGCCGTCCAGCGACGGCTACCCGATCCAGGTCGGGCTCACCTCGTTGCTGGCCTCGACCCCGGCGTTCAACCCCAGCTCGGCCGGGTCGGAGTCGGTGCAGCTGCCGACGCTGGCGCTGGCCACCGTCGTCTCGGTGCTCCCGGTACTCGTCGTCTTCCTGTTCTCCCAACGGTTCCTGGTGTCCGGCATGACGGCGGGCGGCACCAAGGAGTGAGTCGCGTACCCGCAGCAGAGGAGCGAGTGTGAAGGTCACCGGTTTTCGCAGCCTGACCACCGAGTACGACTGGGGCCGGCTGATCGGCGACGCCAACGGGGTGATGCCCGAGCCTCGCACCGACGTGCACGTGCTGATCGTCGAGACCGACGCCGGGCTGGAGGGGATCGGGGTCGGCCCGCACCCGGACGTGGCGAGCGTCTTCGCCGTGGTCGAGGGGGAGGACCCCCGGGGCGTGTCGGCGCTGTACGACCGGATGCTGGCCGCGGTGTTCAAGACCGGGCACGCCGGCGCGGTCTTCGGCACCATCGGCGTGCTCGACATGGCGCTCTGGGACCTCAAGGCGAAGGCCGCCGGCGAACCGTTGTGGCGCCTGCTCGGTGGACTGGACCGGTTCGTCCCGGGCTACGCCTCGGGCCTCGACATCGCCCTAGGCGACGACGACCTGGTCCGGCTGTACGAGGACTTCGCCGCCCGCGGCTTCGCGTCCGGCAAGGTGAAGGGCGGCCGCGACCTCGACCACGACCTGCGCCGGCTGCGAGCGCTCCGGGACGTCCTCGGGCGCAACTCAGCGCGTCCGGCCCTGATGTTCGACGCCAACGAGTCCTGGAACCGGTCGCAGGCCGTGCGGTACGTGACCGAGCTGGAGCGGGCGGTCGACCTCACCTGGGTCGAGGAGCCGGTACGCCGGTGGGACGCCGCCGGGCTCGCGTCGGTCCGCCGGGGCATCCGCGCGGCCGTGGCCACCGGCGAGAACCTCACCGGGCTCGAGCAGTACCGGCCGTTGCTTGACGCCGGCGCGGTGGACATCGTCCAGGTCGGCAACGTCTGGGGGATCACCCACTTCCTCCGGGTGGCGGCCGTGGCCCACAGCCTCGACCTGCCGGTGAGCCCGGTCGGCGCGCACGCCAGCCCGCTGGCCCACGCCGCCACCGCGGTGCCCAACCACCTGACCTTCGAGGTGCAGGCACTCACCTGGCCGGCCGGTCTGCGGGTGGACCAGGAACACCAGGACGGCGGGATCGTCCTCGGCGATGAGCCGGGCCTCGGCATCCGGGTCGACGAGCAGCGTATCGCCGAGATCCGTCCGCCCGCCTCGGTGCCCGCGGTGGGCGGGCCGCACGTCCGCCCGGCGTGGGCGGGCCGGCGCCTGGTTCCCGACTCGCCGCGGGAGCCCTTCTGATCAGCTGGGGATCGCCGACCGGCCGACCTGCGCCACCTGTGGCCGTCAGCGTCACCCTTTGTATTTCTCGATGGACTCCTGGAACGCCTGACGCTGACACTCCTGCTCATCCTCGAAGGCGCGATTGCTCTCTGACGGGCCGCCGGCGTACATCGGATACAGCGGATCCCCGCCGAGCGTCACGTCGTACCCCTTGTCCTTCAGGCACTTGACCTCGGCCCGCATGAGGTCCTCGAAGTGTGGGTTGGTACGTCGTTCACGGTCGAGCCACGGCTCCGGGAGCTTGGACTCACACGCCTTCGCCTTGTCCCGGTAACGCTCGTCGGAAAGGTCCACCTTCGGCCTCTGGGGGGTGATCGGGATCCCCTGGCGGATCAGGCAGGCGGTCCAGACTTCGGTGAGCCGGTCGACCGTCGCCGGGTCGTCATCGGGACGGATCAACGGACGCTCTTGTGTCACCGGGGAGGGCACCGCCGACGTGGCGGCCGACGCTGTCTGCAACGTCGCAACCTCCGGCGCCGCGGTGTCGGCCGACGCGTCGCATCCGGTGGTAAGGAGCTGCAGGCCCAAGGCCAGTCCGGCCATGGCACAGATGGTATGTACGCGCATGACGCCACCCTGAATCACGAATGTCAGGAAGCTGTTGGGCGCCTGTCACGATGGTGATCTTGCCGGCCGTGAGCGACCAGAACCCTGGCTACCCGGCTCAGTTCTTGGGGGGCTGGAACCGGCGGCGCTGCCAGGAACCGATGATGTGCTCGCGCATGACGCGTTCGGCGGCGGCGACGTCCCGGCGGGAGATCGCTTCGACGATGGCGGTGTGCTCGTCCAGAGTGGACCGGAACGCGTTCTCGTACCCGAAGCCCCGGAACCGGCTGCTCTCCTGGGCCCGCAGGTAGAGGCGCTTGGCGATGTTCTCGGCCAGCCGGTTGCGGGACAGCTCCATGACCGTCAGGTGGAAGACCACGTCGGCCTGGCGGAAGGAGTCGCTCTCGTACGGCATCTCCCGCATCACCTGCAGCGCGTGCTCGATGCGGGTCAGCTCGTCCGGCGTACGGCCGGCGGCCACCGCGCCGGCCATCGCCGACTCGAGGTTCCCGCGGACGATGGACAGCTCGTCGAGCACCCCCGAGGACTCGTCGTTGTCGATCAGGGCCGAGATCACCACCGGGTCGAGCATGTTCCAGGAGCCGGACCGCGCCACCTGCGTTCCCCGGCCCTGGGTCACCAGCACCAGGCCCTTCTCCTCGAGCAGCTTCGCCGACTCGCGGATCACCGTGCGGCTCACCCCGAAGTGCTCGCTGAGCGGGCCCTCGGGCGGGAGCAGCTCACCCTCGGCGATCTGACCGGTCACGATGAGCTCGGCCAGCTCGCTGACGACGGCGACGCTCAGCCGCTCGGCGCGCCGGCGCGGCGGGAGCGGGAACGCGTTCGAAGGAGCCGTCATGACGGCATCTTAACGAGCACTATCCGCAGGTCACCCCTTGACCGCGCCGGTGAGCCCGCCGACGATGCGGCGTTCGAACAGGCTGAAGAACACCAGTGCCGGGATCATCGACAACGAGGTGAAGGCGAGCACCTTCGCCGTGTCGACCGAGTACTGCGACGAGAAGGCCTGCACGCCCAGCGGCAGGGTGAAGGTGTCCTGGTCGTTCAGGATGAACAACGGCAGCAGGTAGCTGTTCCAGCTGCCGATGAAGGCCAGGATCCCGGTGGTGACCAGGCCGGGGACCGAGAGCGGGAGCACGATCCGCCAGAAGAAGCCGAGCCGGCTGCACCGGTCGATGATCGCCGCCTCCTCGATCTCCCGGGGGATCGCCCGCAGGAACGGCACCAGGATGATGACCGTGGTGGGCAGCCCGAAGGCGATCTGCGGGAGGATGACGCCGGGCAGGGTGTTCACCAGGCCCAGATTCTTGATCAGGATGTAGAGCGGCGTGATGGCCACGGTGATCGGGAACATCAGGCCGGCGGCGAACAGCGCGTACATCGCCCCGCGGCCACGGAACCGGTAGCGGGCCAGCACGAAGCTCGCCATCACGCCCAGCATGACGACGCCGAGGGTGGTGGCCACCGCGGCGATGGTCGAGTTGCCGACCTGGCGCCAGAACGTGTCGCTGGTCAGCACGTCGGTGTAGTTGCCGCCCACCCACGGGTCGGGCAGACCGGCCGGGTCGACGGTGATCTGCGAGTTGGTCCGGAACCCGCCGATGATGATGTAGAGGACGGGACCGAGCATGACCCCGATCAGCAGCAGGGCGGCCACGTAGACGATCGGGTCGCCTCCGCCGCTTGCCTTTCTGGCCATGCCTAGGCTCCCTCGGTGAGCGCGCCCTCGGTGTCCCGGCGCAGAACGAAGCGCTGGTACACCAGCGCGATGGTCAGGGAGATCAGGAACAGCACGACGGCCACCGCGTTGCCGTAGCCGTAATTGGCGGCGTTGCGGCCCTCGACGACCATGTACGTCGCCATCGTCGAGGTGCCGGCGGTCGAGGCGACGTACTGGCCCCAGATGATGTAGACCAGGTCGAACAGCTGCAGCGCGCCGATGATCGACAGGAAGGCCCAGATCCGGATCGTCGGCGCGAGCAGCGGCAGGGTGATCTCCCGCTGGGTCTGCCAGAACGACGCGCCGTCCATCGCCGCCGCCTCGGACAGCTCCTCCGGGATGTTCTGCATCCCGGCCAGGAACAGGATCACCGCGAACCCGATGTACTTCCAGGTCAGGATCAGCATCAGGGTCCAGATGGCCAGCTTCGGGTCGGCCAGCCAGTCCTCGGCCAGCCCGCCCAGCCCGATCGACCGCAGCACGTCGTTGACCGCGCCGTTGGTCTGCAGCATCAGGCTCCAGGCGGTCCCGACGATGACCTCGGAGATCACGTACGGTACGAAGATCAGCACCCGGATCACCGACTGCCCGCGCATCCTCCGGTTGAGCAGCAGGGCCAGCCCGACGGCGATCGGGCCCTGCAGGACGATCGACAGCACGACGATCAACCCGTTGTGCCACAGCGCCTCGTGGAACGAGCTGTCCTCGAGGATGGTGACGTAGTTGTCGAGGCCGACGAAGTTCGTCGGAACCCCGTAGCCCTTCCAGCGATAGAAGCCGTAGTAGGCGGCGAGCAGGACCGGGACGATCACGAAACCGACGAAGACGACGATCGCCGGGCCGGACAGCAGCAGGATCTCCAGGCGCTGGGCCCAGCCGATCCCGCGGCGGCGGGGCCGGAGCGGGGGCGGCGCCGGAACGTCGCCCCCGTCCCGCGCGCGGCTGCTGGACGCTCCCTCGGTGACAGCAGCGCTCACGTCAACCCTTCTTGGCCGCGTCGTTGACGGCCTTGATGATCCCGGCGACGTCGCCCTTGCCGGCCAGCAGGTTGACGACGCCGACGTTCAGGGCGTTGCCGACGCTCTGGCCGTAGACGGTGTCGAGCCACTGCGACACGTACGGCGCCTTGTTGTAGGCCTCGAGGCACGCCTTGAGGTAGGGCTCGGTGATGACCGCCTGGGCCTCCTTGTTGACCGGCAGCGAGTTGAAGGCCTTGTAGGAGGCCGTCTGCACGTCCTTGGTCACCAGGTAGTTCAGGAAGTCGGCGCACTCCTTGGGCGCCTTGGCCGAACACGAGAAGCCGTCCGCGCCGCCCATGATCGCGGCCGGGTCGCCCTGGCCGCCGGGAACCGCCGGGAAGGGGAAGAAGCCCAGGTCGGGCAGCGGCTTGGTGTCCTTGGTAAGGCCGGCGATCACGCCCGGGTCCCAGGCGCCCATGAGCTCCATGCTCGCCTTCCGGTTGGCGATCAGGCCCGCCGAGCTGCCCGCGCCCTGCTGCGCCGAGGTGGTCAGGAAGCCGTTGTTGAACGGCTGGGTGGCGGCGAACGCCTTGAGGTCCTCACCGGCCTTGGTCCAGCACGGGTCGTCGAAGGTCTTGCTCTTGGCGGTGGCGTCGAGCGTGGCCTTGCTGCACGCGCGCAGGGCGAACCAGTAGTACCAGTGGGCGGCCGGCCAGGCGTCCTTGCCGCCCAGCGCGATCGGGGTGTTCTTCGCGTTGAGCTTGGTGACGGCCGCGTTGAGCTCGTCCAGGGTGGCCGGTGGCGTGGTCACCCCGGCCGCCTTGAACAGGTCCTGGCTGTACCAGAGACCGCCGGGCAGGATCGAGGTCGGTACGGCGTACGTCTTGCCGTCGACCGTGCCGGTACCGAGCACGGCGCCCACCGCCGCCTTGGTCTCGGCGGTGATGTCGTCGCTGATGTCCTTGAGCTGGCCGGCCTCGACCATCGCGGCCATCTTGCCGCCGCCGCGCTGCAGGAACAGGTCGGGCGCCGAGCCGGAGTTCAGCGCGGTCTGCAGCTTGCCGTCGAGGTCCTCGTTCTGGACCGTCTGGACCTTGATCGTCACGTTCGGGTGGGCGGTGTGGAAGTCGGCCGCCACCTTGTCCCAGAACGCCCGGCCGGGGCCGGTCGTGGCGTTCTGCCACAACGTCATCGTGACGTTGCCGCCGGAGTCGGAGCCGCCGTCGTCGCCCCCTCCGCAGGCGGACAGGCCGGCCAGGCCCAGAGCCACCACGGCCGTCAGGACAAGGGTCTTGCGTGCTGCCATTGCGAGTCACCTCTCGGGTGGGGATGGTGCGAGGCGGCGCGGCGAGCCCGGTGGTGACGCCGCACCGCCTCGGTCCATGGGGCTCAGCTCAGGCTGAACCGCTGGTTGGCCTGTCCGTTGCAGTCGTAGAGCTGGATCTGCTGACCGTTGCCGCTGCCCCAGACGTCCAGGCAGCGCCCGGACTGCACGCCGGTGATGGTGCCGCCGGAGGTGACGTTCCACTGCTGGTTCGTCTGCCCGTTGCAGCTGTAGATCTGCACGGCCGACCCGTTGCCCGAGCCGGCGGCGTCCAGGCACCGGTTGCCGTACACGGTCAGCTGCTTGCTCGAGGTGAGCGTCCAGGCCTGGTTGGACTGACCGTTGCAGTCGTAGAGCTGGACCCGGGTGCCGTTGTTCTGGGACGCGCCCGGCACGTCGACGCACCGGCCCGACTGGGCGCCGACGATCCGGCCCGAGCCACCGGGGTTCGGCGGGGTGGAGGGATCATCGCTGGGCGACGGCCCGGGGCTCGCCGAGTTGAGGACGTTGAGCACCGAGGTGTACGCCGCCTTCTTGTTGCCGCCACCGTCGAACAGCAGCGGGCTCTCGTTGGAGCGCCACGAATCGCTGTCCCGCACGCCCCACACCGTGATGCCGATGCAGCGCGGCACGTTGAGGCAGGCCTGGGTGAGCCCGGCGTACTGCGAGGTGGAAGCGTTGGTGACGTCGACCTCGGTCAGGGCGACATCCACGCCCAGCGCGGCGAAGCTCGACAGGGTGGTCTGGAAGTTGCCCGGCAGCGAACTGCCGCCGGTGAAGTGGGTCTGCAGGCCCACGCAGTCGATCGGCACGCCGCGGGACTTGAAGTCCCGGATCATGTTGTAGACGCCCTGCGTCTTGGCGTACGACCAGTTCTCGATGTTGTAGTCGTTGTAGCAGAGCTTGACGTTCGGGTCGGCGGCGCGGGCGGTGCGGAACGCCACCTCGATCCAGTCGTTGCCGGTGCCCTGCAGGTTGGAGTTGCGGCGGCTGCCGTTCTCCTCGAAGGCCTCGTTGACGACGTCCCAGGCGGCGAGCTTGCCGCGGTAGTGGGCCATCACGCCGTTGATGTGGTCGATCATCGCCTGGCGCAGGGCGCTGCCGTTGAGGCTCTGCATCCAGCCCGGCTGCTGTGCGTGCCAGGCGAGGGTGTGGCCGCGCACCTTCAGGCCGCGCTGGGTCGCCCAGTTGTAGATCTGGTCGCCGGAGCTGAAGTTGAACTGGCCGCGGTTGGGTTCCGTCGCGTCCGGCTTCATCTCGTTCTCGGCCGTGATCATGTTGAATTCGCGGGCGGCGATCGTGCTGTACGTCGAGTCGTTGAGCCGGCCGGCCGCGATGGCCGTGCCGAAATAGCGGCCCGACTGGGCGGCCGCGGCGCCCAGGGTGTTCGCCGCGGCGTTGGCGGCGGGCATGGCCAGACCCAGGCCGGCCGCGGCGAGGACGACCGCGGCGACACCGAGCAGGGGACGGAAGGGCAGCGACCGGCGTCGTGACGAGCCGGCGGGCGGAACGGGGGAGCTGATTGCCACGATGGCCTCCTTTCTCGGTCCCGGACCGGGCCACCCGGCTTCACGCGGGCAGGGGGCATCGAGCCACCGTGCGGGGTGAAGGGGATGTCGGTGGATTGCCCGACCTGAACCAGAGAGCGATGAAGGTGAATGTCAGGCCATGCTAGGCATCGCAACACCAGCGAAACAATACTTTCCGGAAAACATCCGGAAGTAGATTCCGGCGCCGGCTGGCCGCATTTCCCCTTCGGAGGCTCTTGAGCTGGAGTTATGCCCCCTTCCTAGGCTGATCGAATTCTTCTGCGGTGGCGACGAAGCGGGGACTCGAAAGGTTTCAATCCGAAACTTACGGAACTATGCCGGTCAGGGAAGCAGCACCAGCTTGCCGGGACCGTGTCCGGCCAGGCCGATCTCGTGGGCCTTCGCGGCATCGGCGAGCGGGAAGGTGGCCTCGACGATCACGCGCAGCGCCCCGGACCCGGCGCGTTCGACGAGATCCCGGCGGGCGGCGTTGCGGACCTCGGTTCCCGCGTCCTGCCCCGGCCCGTAGCCGAGCAGCCGGATGCCCGCCGAGGCCCGCCGCGCCGACCCGGTGATCGAGGCGATCCGGGCGCGATCGGCCACCAGCTCCAGCGACACGTCGAGCGCCTCGTCGGTGCCGGCGAAGTCCACTGCGGCGCTCACGCCCCGCGGTGCGGCGGCGCGTACCCGGTCGGCCAGCCCGGGGCCGTAGGCGACCGGGACGGCCTTCAGCTCGCGCAGCAACGCGTGGTTGCGTTCGGCCGCGGTGGCGACGACCGTCGCCCCGGCCGCGGCCGCCAGCTGGACGCCCATCAGGCCGACGCCGCCGGACCCGCCGTGCACGAGCACCGTGTCACCGGCGCCGACGCCGGTCACCTGCAGCGCGTGGACCGCGGTGGTGCCGGTCAGCAGCAGCGACCCGGCCTCGGCCCACCCGAGCCCGGCCGGTTTGGCGACGATCGAGGCGGCCGGGGCGGTCACGTAGTCGGCGTAGGCGCCCGTCACGGGGTAGACGATGACCTCGTCCCCGACCCGCACGCCGGTCACCTCCGCGCCGACCTCAGTGATCACGCCCGCGCATTCCAGCCCGATCGACGGCATCGAGGCGGCGATCCCGGCGGCGTCCTTGTGGTCGTCGTCCACGGTGTGGAAGGCGCCGCTGTAGATCTTCCAGTCGATCGGATTGACGCCCGCGGCGCGCACCTCGACGACCACCTCGCCGTCGGACGCGCGCGGCGCCGGCACCTCGGTCACGACAAGCACATCGGGTGTGCCATGGGCGGTAGGACGCACGATTCTCGGCATGACAGCAGTATTGGTTCCGCCTGGCATGATGCCCAGTGCATTGTTGGTAAGGACTACTTGCGTCGTACGCACGACAGGGAGCGCGCATGCCGGAGGAACTGGACCTCAACCTGCTGCGCGTCTTCCACGCGCTGATGGACACCGGCAGCGTCGTGGAGGCGGCTGGTCGCCTGCACCTGTCGGCGCCGGCGACCAGCCGCGCGCTGAGCCGATTGCGGCGGGCCCTGAACGATCCGATCCTCGTCCGGGCCGGCCGTGGCCTGGTTCCGACCCCGTTCGCCCAGCACGCCGCGGGCCGGGTCAAAGCGCTGCTCGACGCCGCCGACGGCCTGCGCGCCGATCCCGCCGGCAGCGACCCCGCCACCTGGCAGCGCACCTTCGCCATCCGCCTGAACGACGCTCTCACCCCGGTTCTCGCGCCCCGGCTCACCCGCCGGATCGCCGACGAGGCGCCCGGCGTCCGCCTGCGGTTCGTCCATCAGGACTCCAAGGAACCGGAGCCGTTGCGCGACGGCTCGATCGACCTCGACGTCGGGGTCGCGGACCCGCCCCCGCCCGACATCCTGACGTCGGCGTTGTTCACCGCCCACTTCGTCGCGGTCGTGGCCGCCGACTCCGACCTGGGCCGGGCCCCGCACCTCACGGTGGACGACCTGTGCCGCCATCCGCACATCTCCGCCTCGCGACGCGGCCTCGCCCGGGGTCCGCTCGATGACGCCCTGGAACGGATCGGCCGGTCCCGCCAGGTCGCCGCGGTCGTTCCGTCCTACTCGGTGGGTGCTCTGATGGCCCTCGAACACGGCCTCATCTGCCTCGTGCCGCACGTCACGGCCGCGCACCTGGCCGAACGCGGCGTCCCGTTGCGCCGCCACGAGGTGCCCTTCGACCTGCCGACCGCGAACGTCGAACTGCGCTGGCACCGCCGGGTCGACCACGACCCCGCCTCCCGGTGGCTCCGGGAGCGTCTTCGTGCCGCCATCCAGCCCCTCGCTCAGGCCCCCGGCTGACCGGATCTCCGCGTCACCCGGGGCACAACCGCTGGCCCGGGGTGCCGGGGAAGTAGCGGGCCCGGTCCACGATGACGGGCCGGGAGCAGACCTGCCGGATCACCGCGGTCAGGTCGGGATCGATCCGCCACATCGCCGACTTCCCGTCGACGACGGCCAGGTCATGGCCGTCGAGGCGGGGCGCGTTCAGGCGGAGGCCCTGGGTGTGCAGGGTCAGCAGGTTCCGGCCGGTCGCGACGTCCCAGATCCGGGCTTGGGTGCCGTCCACGACGGCCACCGCCCGGCCGGCCGCGTCGAAGGTGATGGCCGCCGTCTCGTCCAGGCCACCGGCCCGGGCCACGATTCGCGGGGCGCCGGGGTCGGTCGCGTCCATGATGGTCGTGGACACCTCACGAGCGTAGGACGTGACGGCGATCAGCCCGCCCGGCCCGGCCCGGAGAACCGCCGGGTGCGGCACCCGCAGCAGGGTGGCGCTCCGGCGACCGTCGAGGGTCCACAGCTCGATCGCGTCCTGGTCGCCGACCCGCCGGCTCAGGACGATGCCGGTGCCGTCGGCGAGCACGGCCGTCCCGACCACGCCGTCGGCCGGCAGCCGGCGGGCCGACCGGTCACCGACCCGCCACACCCGGGCCGCCCGGTCGGCCCCCACCGCGCCCAGCACGGAACCGGTCCGGTCCATGCTGTCCTTCATCTCCAGATCGGCCGGGGCCCGGATGTGGCGAGGGTGGTCCAGGTCGGTCAGGTCCCACAGCAGGGATCTGTTGTCCGCGTTCCAGTAGATGGCCCGGTTCTCGTCGAGGCTGCTCAGGTGGAGGTAACCGGTCGTGGCGGGAAGGCTGCCCGCCGGTCGCCAGGTCGTGCCGTCCCGGCGCCAGAGCCGCTCGCCCTGCGTCTCCTTGTCGTAGGTGACCGCGTACCGGCCGGGCGGGCTCGACAAGCCCTGGCCGAGGGTGGTGGCGCCGGCCGCCGCCTGCGCCAGGATCAGCGCGTCCCGGGACTCGGCGGTGGGCGCGAGCCGGTACGCGGCCAGGGCCAGGGCGGCGGCCTCGCGGGGCTGGGAGGTGATCAGGCTCCGGGCGGCGTCGGCGGCTCGCAGGGACAGCGCCTCGTTGCGCTGCCGGGCGGCCCTGTGCTGGGCGGCCACCGCGAGGGTGGCGGTGCCGGCGAGCAGCACGGCCAGGGCGGTCAGCCCGGCGGCGAGCCGGCGCAACCGGCGGGTGGCGCGCCGGCCGGCCAGGGTGCGTGCGTGTTCGGCGGCCAGGCCGGCGTCGAGGAAGGCCCGCTCGCCCGGGTTGAGCCGGTCGCGCAACCGGGCGGCCTGGTCGAGCCGGGCGCCGCGGTAGAGGGTGTCGGGATCGTGGTCGTGGGCGGCCCAGGCCGCGGTCGCCTCGGTGAGCCGGTGCTGGGCGCGCAGGTCGTCGCGGTCCTGGTCGATCCACCCGGCCAGGCGGGGCCAGGCCCGCAGCAGCGCTTCGTGGGTCAGCTCGACGCTGTCCCGGTCGATGGTGATCAGCCGCGCGGCGGCGAGCCGGTCGAGCAGCGCGTCCGGCACGTCCAGATCGGTGCGCGGGACCCGGCGCCTGGTGTCCGCGGTGCCGTCGCCCGGCACCACCAGCCGCAGGAACAACCGCCGCGCCGCGCCCCGGTCGTCGTCGGAGAGCGCCTCGAAGGTGTGTTCGGCGGTCCGGGCCAGCGCGTGCTCGATGCCACCGACGTCCTCGTAGCCGGCCAGGGTCAGGACCATCCCGCGCCGCCGGCGCCAGGTCTCGGCCAGGGTGTGTGACACCAGCGGCAGGGCGGCCGGCTGACCGGCGACGTCGGCGACGAGCCGGGCCACCAGCGCCGTCTCGATCGACGCCCCGGCCCGCGCGGCCGGTTCGGTGATCGCCGACCGGAGCTCCTCGGTCGACATGGGGCCGACCAGGACCTGGGCCCGGTGCAGCGCGGCGACCAGCTCGGGATGGCGTGCGCAGTGACCGTAGAAGTCGGCGCGGGCGCTGATCACGACCCGGGCGCGTGGTCCCGCGGCCGTGGTCAGCGCCCGGATCAGCCAGAGCCGGGCCGGGTCGTCGCAGAGCGTGAAGACCTCCTCGAACTGGTCGACCACCAGCAGCAGGTCGTCGGCGGCCTTGGCGAGCCAGCCGCGCAGGGCCTCGGGGCCGGCCGCGAGGTCGCGGCGGACCCGGTCGGTGGGTTCGTCGGCGAGATGCGCCACCGCCGCGGCCAGCTCGGTGATCGGATCGGCGCCCGCTGCGAGCAGCAGGGGAGTGCGTTTGCTGTGGGCGATCAGACCGGCCCGCAGCAGCGACGACTTGCCCGCGCCGGAGGCGCCGAAGACGCCGACGAACGGGCGGTCCTCGACCAGCGTGGCCAGCGTGTCGGTGACGGCCTCGCGGCCGAAGAACCGGTCGGCGTCACCGACCTGATAGGGGGCCAGCCCCACGTACGGCGCCACCGGGTCGCTGCCCGCGGCCGGTTGCGCGGCGGCCAGGTCACGCCACCGGGTGGTCCATTCGTCGAGGTCACCATGGCAGGCGCGGACCACCGCCCCGGTGACGGCGAGGCTGGGCAGCCGGCGGCCGGACAACGCCTCGGACAGCGCCGCCGCCGAGTAGTTCGTCCGCTTCCCGAGCTCCCGGTACGACGGCAGGCCGGCCCGGCGGCGAAGTCGCCGCAGGTCACCGGCGAATCGCAGCAGCGGGGTGTCCTCGGACTCCAGCGGCCGTTCCTGTCGGGGCACCGGACCTCCATCCGTCGTCGTCGCTGGGTCCCGCCGTGTTCGGCGTTTGTTGTTCAGTGATCGCGACCGATCCTGAACAACGCCTGGTTGCCTACGGTGGCCTTCCACATTAGATGCCGTTCAGGCGGCGTGAAGGAGTCATCCGATGACATCGGCACGAGCACGCCGGGCGGTCGCGGTCGCCTCCGCGGTGCTCCTCGGTATCGGCGTCGTCCCCGTCCCGGCGTCCGCCGCGCCCCGCCCCGAGCCGGGCCGTCGGGTGCACTTCGACGCACGGACGCTCCAGCCGGGCGCCCCCGGCGCCCACCGGCCTGCCGCCGTCACCAGGCTGCACGAGGGCCTCGGCCCGCAGGGCCTGGTCGACATCGACCCGGTCACCGGGACGGCCCGGCGCGTCGCCCGCCTCGACGGGTTCCTGACCGCCGCCAGCGCCAAGCCGGCCAAGGAGATCGTCGCCGGCTACCTCGCCGCCAATCCCGGCGTCTTCGGCGACACCGCCGCCTTGCGGTTCCGCAAGGACTACGTCGACGTCGACGGCACCCACCACCTGAGCTACGAGCAGGTCGTGGGCAACGTGCCGGTGTTCGGCAACGGCGTCAAGGCCGACGTCACCAGGAACGGCGAGCTGATCCAGGTCACCGGCTCCCCGGCGGCGTCGCTGCCGGCCTCGCTGGGCCGCGCCAAACTGTCCGCCGCGCAGGCCCGCGACGCCGCGGCCCAGGACGTCGGTGGCCCGGCCGACGGCCCGGCCGAGCCGGTCGCCTTCGTCACCCCGGGCGGCGCCACCCCGGCCTGGCAGATCCTTTCCACCAAGACCGGCTACCTGCACGTGGTCGACGCGGCGACCGGCCGCGTCCTCTACCGCCAGGACCTGCTGGTGCACGACAACGACCCGTCCGCGCTGGTGTGGCGGAACTACCCGGGCGCCCCGCTCGGCGGCGCCCAGCAGCGCCGATCCCTCGCGGGCTGGATCGCGCCCGACGCGACCACGCTGTCCGGCGAGTCGGCGCACGTGTTCCTCGACGTGAACGACGACGACGTGGCCGACGCCGGTGAGGAGGTCGCCCCGAACAGGCCGGGTGACTGGCGGTTCCCGTTCAAGGACTTCACCGGCCAGGTCGGCCCGCCCTGCGCGGCGGACAAGCAGTGCTCGTGGGACCCGAAGGTCGCGTACTCGTGGAAGGACAACGCGAAGCAGAACGCGGCCCAGCTGTTCTACTACGTGAGCAGCTTCCACGACCACCTGGAGAAGTCGCCGATCGGCTTCACCCGGGCGGCCGGCAACTACGAGACCGCCGACGGTGACCCGATCGAGGTCGACGCGATCGACGGCGCCGACACCGCGAACGGCTTCCCGGACGAGGAGCACGCCGACAACGCAACCATGCTGCCCACCCCGGACGGCGTGCCCGGCCGGATGCAGATGTTCCTGTTCCGGGCCCCGTCCTGGCCGGAGGACCCCTTCCTGGCCGCCAACTCGGGCGACGAGGCCGACGTGGTGTACCACGAGTACACCCACGGCATGTCCAATCGCCTGGTGGTCGACGCGTCCGGAAACTCGACGCTGACCGGCATCCAGGGTCTGTCGATGGGCGAGGCCTGGAGCGACTGGTACGCCTTCGACCACCTCGTCGCCCAGGGCCTCCAGACCGACACCGCGGCGCCGGGTGAGGTGCTGGTCGGCCGGTACGTGGGCGACGGCCAGAACCTGATCCGCACCCAGCCGCTGGACTGCGCGGTCGGCGCGGGCGCGACGGTCTGCCCCGGCGCCGAGGGGGCCGGGCCGGGCGGGTACACGTACGGCGACTTCGGCCGGATCCGCGGGTACCCGGAGGAGCACGCGGACGGCGAGATCTGGGGCGAGACGCTCTGGGATCTGCGTACGGCGGTGGGCTCGAAGATCGCCGAATCGCTGGTCACCCGGGCCATGGAGCTGTCGCCGGCGAACCCGTCGTTCCTGGACATGCGCAACTCGATCGTGATGGCCGACCGGGTCACCCGGGGCGGCCGGGACGCCGGGAAGATCTGGAAGGTGTTCGCCGCCCGGGGGATGGGCTGGTTCGCCGCCGACCTGGGCGGCGACGATGCCACGCCGGTCGAGGACTTCTCGATGCCGCCGGCCGGGGACGCCTCGCGCACCTCGGTCACCGGCACGGTCACCGACGCGTTCACCGGCGCGCCGCTGAGCGGGGTCACGGTCACCTTCGCCGGGCACGCGTCCGGCTTCGGCGGCTCGTACCGGGCGGTCACCGACGCACGGGGCGCGTACACGATCACCGGCGTCCGGCCGGGTGGCACCTACCCGAAGGTCAGCGCCACGCTGCCGGGCTACGAGCCGGCCTTCCGTGACCTGCGGGTCGAGCGGGGTGTCAACCGGGTGGACTGGGGGCTGCGCTGGAACTGGGCCGCGACCAGCGCCGGCGGTGAGGTGACCGGCTTCAACGGCGAGGACTTCAGCGACTTCGGCTGCGGTCCGGGCAACGCGGTGGACGGCCGGCCGGGCAGCGGGTGGCTCAGCGACGCGGTGTACGGCGAGGACGGCCGGATCGACCCGCGATACCTGGTGGTGCGGCTTCCGGTCACGGTCGACGTGGCGGCGGTCGCGGTCAACCCGACCGGTGACTGCGGCGACGCCAGCGCCTCGACCGGTGACTACCGGGTCGAGACGTCGGCCGACGGCCAGGCCTGGACGGTCGCCGCCGAGGGCCACTTCGGGGTGGCCGACCGCAACCGGATGAACGAGGTGCCGCTCGCCGCGGGCAGCACGTCGCGGGTGCGTTTCCTCCGCTACACGATGCTCGGCACGCAGATCGCCGAGGAGGGCATCACCTGCCCCGACGACCACACCGGTTGCTACTACGTCAACACGGCCGAGATCGGCGTGTACGGCGCTTCAATCCCGTGACAGAGAAGGAGAAGCTCATGCGGTACGCCCGCCTCGCCGCGGCTGCGGTCCTGGTCCTCGCGCTGGCCGCCTGCGGTTCCAGCGAGAAGACCGTGGACCGGCCGGCCGGGTTCGTGAACAACGCCGGCGCGCTGATCGGCGTGACCATGCCGACACGGTCCTCGGAGCGCTGGATCGGCGACGGCGAGAACGTCAAGAAGGAACTGGAGGCGCTGGGTTACAAGGTCGACCTGCAGTACGCCGAGGACGACATCCCGACCCAGGTGAACCAGCTGGACAACCAGATCACCAAGGGCGTCAAACTGCTGATCATCGCGTCGATCGACGGCACCGCGATCACCACCCAGCTGGACAGCGCCAAGGACAAGAAGATTCCGGTCATCTCGTACGACCGGCTGATCCGCAACTCGCCGAATGTGGACTACTACGCCACCTTCGACAACTACAAGGTCGGTGTGCAGCAGGCGACCTCGTTGCTGACCGGTCTGAAGGTGCTCAACGCCGACGGGACGCCGGGCTCGGCCAAGGGACCGTTCAACGTGGAGCTGTTCGCCGGCTCGCCGGACGACAACAACGCCACGTTCTTCTTCAACGGGGCGATGTCGGTGCTGAAGCCGTACCTCGACAAGGGTGTGCTGAAGGTGCCGAGCAACCAGACCGCCTTCAAGAAGATCGCGATCCTGCGGTGGCAGCCCAAGACCGCTCAGGACCGGATGGAGAACCTGCTGACCTCCACGTACCGCTCGGGTCTGAAGGTCGACGGCGTGCTGTCGCCGTACGACGGGATCTCGATCGGTATTCTTTCCGCCCTGAAGAGCAACGGTTACGGCACCACGGGCCAGCCCTACCCGGTCGTCACCGGCCAGGACGCGGAGGCGGCCTCGGTCAAGTCGATCATCGCCGACGAGCAGTACTCGACCATCTTCAAGGACTACCGCGACCTGGCCAAGACGAGCGCCCAGATGGCCGATGCCGTGCTCAAGGGGCAGAAGCCGGCCACGAACAACGACAAGGACTACGACAACGGCGTCAAGGTCGTGCCGTCGATGTTGCTCGGCACCGCGATCGTGAACAAGACCAACTACCGGAAGGCGCTGGTCGACAGCGGCTTCTATCAGGAGAGCCAGCTGCGTTAGCCGTCGTCCTTCGCCGCGAAGGCCCGCAGCAGGGCCGACACCGCGGTCGCGAGATCTCGGCGGCTCGCGGCGGAACCCGGGGCCGGCGCGTGGCGGGAGCCCGCGCCGGCCAGGCGGTCGAACAGCAGGCCGTCGACGCAGGCGACGAGTGCCTCGGTAGTCGCGCAGCGCTGAGCGGGCGCTGACGGGGCTCATGCCTCAGGACGTGATGGTGCGATCGTCGGCGTGCGCCCCGTAGAACGCCACCTGGCCCGCCATGATGGCGCGCATGCCGGTGCCGGGCGGAACGCCGTACACCGTGCCGGTGAAGTCGAGGGTCTGTTGCACCTTCCACAGTTCCTCGTGCTCGTTCGGCGGGAACAGCCGGGCGGGATTACCGGCCGCGATCCAGCCGATCGGCACCACCGTGCCCGGTTCCAGCCGCGAGTTGACGTGCAGGACACTGTTGATCCGCAGTTCCGAGCCGGTGCCCGCCACCGCGCCGGGAAAGAGGCCGGCGCCGGTCGCGACGAACACCTCGTCCTCGATGACGGCCCCGTTCACGTGCGCGTGCGGGCCGATCAGGACCGCGTCCCCGACGATCGCGGGGTGTTTCTCCCGGCCGCGGACCAGCGCGTTCTCCATGATCACGACGTCCGAGCCGACGGTGACCTCGCCGTCCTCGGCCGACAGCACGGCGCCGTGCAGCACGCGGACCCGTTCGCCGAGCCGCACCGCGCCACACAGCACCGCCGAAGGAGCAACGTACGCCGATTCCGGCACAACGGGTCGCCGGCCACGATGTTCGATCATCATGCCGTCAGCCTAGGTTCCGTCCTGGCCGGGACGCCGGTTCAGTACCGCGCGGTGTCCCACACCGCCGCTCGCGGCGGGTCGAACTCGTCGATGGCGATGCCCGCGACCAGGCCGCGATCGTTGATGTAGCTGCCCTGGCTTCCCAGCCGGTCGACCGTGTCGAGCAGGATGACCCGGCCGTGCCGCCAGACCGTTCCCCGCCGGCCAAGGTCGGGCATCACGCTGTTCCCCACCACGTCGCCGCGCTCATTGATGCCCCACGACTCGCCCACCACCCCCTGCGGAACATTCGCCATGAGATCCTTCAGGACGCCCTTCTCCCACACGAAGGCATGCTGGCCCCGGGTGGTCTGGGCGGTGCCGGTGATCTGACCGCGGTTGTTGATGCCGGACGTGAACACGTCGTCCCAGCCGAAGGTCCCCAGATCGGTCATCCGGCCGCGCCACCACCGGAACCCGTGGATCTCGCCGGACGCGACCGGGCCGAACCCGGCGATCTCGCCGCGGTCGTTGAGCCCGACGACGGTCACCGCGCCGCCGCCGAGCGAACCGAGGGCGGTCGCCCGGCCCCGATCCCAGAAGTACCCCTTCGAGGTGAAGTTCTCGGCCGGATAGCTGAAGGCGATCTGGCCGTGCGCGTTGACGTGCACCGCGTTGGAGCGCGCGGCCGGGAGACCGGTGTCGGTCATCACCCCGTTCCGCCAGAGGAAGACGTGCTCCGAGCCGTCCGGCAGCGTGGCGTTCCCGGCCACGTGCCCGTTCACGCCGATCGCGAGGGCGGTGCTCGTGGTGCCACCGAGCGTGCCGAGGTCGATCATCCGGCCCCGCCGCCACAGGAAGGCGTGGTAGTCACCGTCGGCCCGGTTGCTCTCGCCGACCACCTCGCCGGCGTCGTTGAGGGCCGCGGCGCGGGTGTAGTCACCGCCCAGGCTCCCCAGGTCGGTGTACCGGCCGTTCTGCCACAGCGTACGGACATCGACCAGCACCTGACCGCGGTTGTTGACCCCCCGGACGAACCCGTAGGCGTGGTCCGGGCCGGACGCGTCGACACCCGGCACGAATCGGCGGGGCGGCGCGGCGTCAGCGGGAACCGCCGTCCCGGCCGAGATCACCAGCACCAGCGGCAAGGTCCACATCAAGAGACGGCGGATGTACGGTGATCCGGACACGTTCTCACCCCCGGCGTTGCGAGACCTCAATAGACCGCACATGACGCCCGGTAGCAAGTCTGACCTTTCCGGCCATGATCAGCGCCGGATCAGCCGCCACCTCGCACAACGCGGCCGCGCACGGTCCAGATGCCGTTGCGGCCCGAGGCCGGTGACCGAGCTGACCGCGAGCACATCGCAGCGGCTGACCGGATCGCAGACCGTGCTTTCGCGGCCGAGCGCAAGAACGGTTAGCGGAGGTGCCTTTCGAGCCAGGTCAGCGTGACGTCGGCGACCTCGCGCCAGCCACTGTCGACCGGCATCGAGTGGCCGCGGCCGGGGAACTCGCGAAAGTCGGCCGGCGAGCCGCGGTAGCGCTTGACCGTCGCCTTGGCCACGGCCGCCGGTGCGCTGTGGTCCTTGCCGCCGGCGATCACGAGCAGCGGTCCCCGGTCCGGGCGGGCCGTGTCGACCGTGGCCGGTGAGTGGCGGGACAGGTTGGCGAACACCAGCTCGAACACCGGCCGGCCCGGCGACGGGATGGTCCACCGCCGGTGCAGCTCATCGGATTCGGCGGGGGAGAGCGCATTGCCGTGGCTGTAGCGGAACTGCCGGGCCGTCAGCGACAGCGCCCGCCGCCGGTTGGACGGGTTGCGCAGCAGGGGCCAGCCCACCGGGATGGTCGACGGCGCGACGTGTGCCACCTGGGTGGGGCGTGCCGACGCCGGTTGTCTGGCGCGAACAGCAGATCGGTGGTAAGGGCGGAATGGCTGTGACCGGCGGCACTGCGTAGAGTTCTGCGGGCGGCCGCGGCGGACGGCGCAGCCCGACGCACCGGAGTGAGACGGCAGTGAGCGTGAAGGAAACACCGGAACCATGATCAACGGCATCGACCCCGCGCGGCTCGAGCTTGCCCTGGCTGTCCTGGCCGAGGTCGAGTCGCTGCCGCCGGAACACCCCGATGCGGTACGCGTGCGCCGCGCCACCGCCGCCATCTACAAGACCGCCAAGGAGCAGCGCCGCCGGGAACGCCGGGACGCCATCCTGGCCGCGGACGCCGCTGTCACCGCGGCCACCGCCACCGGCGCTCCGGGCCGGCTCGATGACGAGACCCAGGGCATTCCGCTGCGTACGCGGACCGAGGCGCCGGTCGCCGGGTTCCTCCAGCAGTCCCGCGGCTGTTACACCTGCAAGCAGCGCTACCGCCAGGTGGACGCGTTCTACCACCAGCTCTGCCCGTCCTGCGCCGAGCTGAACTTCAGCCGCCGCGACGCCCGCACCGACCTGACCGGGCGCCGCGCCCTGCTCACCGGCGGCCGCGCGAAGATCGGCATGTACATCGCGCTGCGGCTGCTGCGCGACGGCGCGCACACCACCATCACGACCCGGTTCCCGCACGACGCGGTGCGCCGGTTCACCAGCATGCCGGACAGCGCCGACTGGCTGCACCGGCTGCGGGTCGTCGGGATCGACCTGCGCGACCCGTCGCAGGTGGTCGCGCTGGCCGATTCGGTGGCCGCGGCGGGGCCGCTCGACATTCTGATCAACAACGCCGCCCAGACGGTGCGCCGCTCGCCCGGCTCGTACGCCGCGCTGGAGGTGGCCGAGTCGGCCGGGCTGCCGGACGGGCCGCTGCCGGAGCTGGAGTACCTGGGCGGGCATGACGCTTCTCAGCGCGTACACCCGGCGGCTCTGGAAGGGACCAGCCCCGCGCTGAGCCCGCACGCGCTCACCGCGCTCGCGCTGACCGCCGGGTCCGCGTCGCGAGAGCGGATCGCGGCGATGTCCGCGATCGACGCCGGCGGGCTGGTGCCCGACCTGGCCCCGGACAACAGCTGGAGCGCCCGGGTGCACGAGGTCGACGCCCTGGAGCTGCTGGAGGTGCAGCTCTGCAACAGCACCGCGCCGTTCATCCTGATCAGCCGGCTGCGCGCGGCGATGGCGGCGTCGCCGTTCCCGCGCCGGTACGTGGTCAACGTGTCGGCGATGGAGGGCGTGTTCAGCCGCGGCTACAAGGGCGCCGGGCACCCGCACACCAACATGGCCAAGGCGGCGCTGAACATGCTGACCCGCACCAGCGGCGAGGACATGTTCGCCGACGGCATCCTGATGACCAGCGTGGACACCGGCTGGATCACCGACGAGCGCCCGCACCCGACCAGGATGCGGCTGGCCGACGAGGGCTTCCACGCGCCGCTCGACCTGGTCGACGGCGCGGCCCGGGTCTACGACCCGATCGTGCGCGGCGAGCAGGGCGAGGACGTGTACGGCTGCTTCCTCAAGGATTACGCCCCGACCGCCTGGTGACCAGGTGAGTCGTCGTGATCCTGTCGTACCGGCGTCGTAGGTTGTCGGCATGACGGAGACCGCCCTCACCGCCGCCGACTTCGCCACCGCTGTCGGCCAGGCGCAGGCCGCCGCCAGGTCGTACTACGACACCGGCGACGTGCTGATGACCGACGCCGACTACGACGCGCTGCTCGACCGCATCGCCGAGGCCAAGAAGGCCCATCCGGAATGGGACGACCACGGCGTCACCACCCGGGTCGCGGCCGGTGTGTCCGGCGGCGGTGACGTGCGCCACCCGGTGCCGATGATGTCGCTGAGCAAGGTCACCGGTGAAGACGAGGTACGCGCGTTCGTGGTGAGCCTCGGTGGCGATCCCTGCCTGGTCGAGGTCAAGCTCGACGGGCTCGCGATCCGGGTGGAATACGCGTCGGGCCGGCTCGTGCTGGCCGCGCTGCGCGGTGACGGGAGCAGCGGTGAGAACGTCACCGCCCAGGTGTTGCGTGGGGTCGCCGGCCTGCCCGCCCGCCTGGCCACCGGGTGGACGGGGGAGGTCCGCGGCGAGGTCTACATGACGGTGGCCGACTTCGAGGCCGCCAGCGCGAACCGGGTCGCCGCCGGCGCCAAGGCGTTCATCAACTCGCGGGGCGCGGTCGCGGGTTCGATCCGCAGCGTCGACCGCACCTACGAGACGCCGATGACCTTCGCGGCGTACGACATCTCCGGCGACTTCCCCTCCCACCAGGAGCGCATGGCTCACGCGGCCGGGCTCGGCTTCCCCACGGCCGGGCGGCTGGCCACCGGCGAGGTCCAGGTCGCCGCCGACGCCGACGCCGCGCTCGCCGCCATCAGGCGCATCGGTGAGGTGCGCCGCGGCCTCGACTTCCCGATCGACGGCGCGGTGCTCGCCGCCGACCTGGAATCGACCCGCCGCCGGCTCGGGTCGGGCAGCCGCACACCGCATTGGGCGGCCGCCTTCAAATACCCCGCTGACACGGGCTCCACGGTGCTGCGCGCCATCGAGGTGCGGGTCGGGCGTACCGGCCGGATCTCCCTGCGCGCCGTGCTCGACCCGGTGTTCGTCGACGGCACCACGATCAGCTACGCGACGCTGCACAACCCCAAGTTCGTCGAGGACCAGGGCCTCGCCATCGGCCAGACCGTCGCCGTGTGGCGGGCCGGTGACGTCATCCCGCGCGTCACCGCGCCCATCGGTGAGCAGCCGCACGGCCTCACCCCGTGGACGCCGCCCGAGACCTGCCCGCAGTGCGGCGAACCGTGGGACAAATCCAGCCTGCTCTGGCGCTGCCACACCGCCTCGTGCAGCGCCACCAACGCGCTCGAATACTGGTGCAGCCGCGAGGCCATGGATGTCGAAGGGGCGGGGGAGGCGCTCTGCGTCGCGCTGGTCAACGCCGGCCTCGCGACCGACGTCGCCGACCTGTACGCGCTCACCGCCGACCAGCTGGCCGAGCTGCCCGTCGGCAACACCAAGGCCGGCGGGGTGGTCCTGCTGGGCAAGCTCAACGCGGCCAAGGTGGTCGCGTCGCTCGACCACAGCAAGACCCAGCCGTTCAACCGGGTCATCACCGGCCTGGGTATCCGGATGACCGGGCGCAGCGTCGGCCGCTGGCTCGCCGCCCGGTTCAAGACGATGGACGCGTTGCGGGCGGCCACGGTCGACGAGATCGCCGAGATCGACAAGATGGGCCTGATCAAGGCCCAACACGTGGTCGACGGCCTGGCCGCCATGGCCGGCGTCATCGACCGGCTGGCCGCGGCCGGCGTCACCATGAGCGTCCCCGAGACCACGGGTGACAAACCCCTCGACGGCAGGACGTACGTGGTCAGCGGCACCGTCCCCGGCTACACGCGCACCACGGTGAGCGAGCGCATCGAGGAGCTGGGCGGCCGGGCCAGCGGCAGCGTCTCGGCGGCCACCACCGCCCTGGTCACCTCCGAGACGACCACGGCCAAGGCGACGAAGGCCGCCAAACTCGGCATCCCGATCATCGACCCGGCCGAGTTCGCCGAGCTGCTCGCCTGAGCCCGGTGATGAGTTTGTCACCACCATTCACGACGACCAGTTCCCCGGCTCGGACTGCCGGAACGCCTGCCGGCGGACGGCACGGAGTAGTCACGCCGGCCGCGATGCCCAGGACGCCCGGCCGTCGCTCATCCGAGTCCTTTCACGATGATCGATCTGGCCGCCCTCGCGACGGCAACTGTACGAGAGCCCGCGGTCGCGACCGCGCCGGGTGATTGCCAATGATCAACGGCTTCGCCATCGCGAAGCCTTCGCGAGGCCATCGCGAAGCCATCGCGAGGCCGGAGAGGCCCGGAATCCGGGAGATCGGGGCAGACGGCGTGGCATGTTCGCGCCCCGGTGTGGCGGCTGATGCCACCGCGCCCGCATCATCGGCGGATGGTTGGAGTCAAACTACGAGCTGTCCGGCGTGAAGATCTGCCCCTGCTGCTCGTCGACCATGGGGACGATCCGATCGACACCTTCGGCTTCGTCGCCACCAACGCGCTGGAGCGGGCCTTCGCCGCCGACGGGCTGATCGGCTACGACACCGGCACCCTGGTGATCGAGGACGCCGACGGCGCGGTGGCCGGCCGGGCCTCATGGCTCCCGGTGCCGCACGGGCCGAATCCGCCGTCCCGCGCGTTGAATGTCGGGATGCGGCTGAACCCCGGATTCCGCGGCCGTGGGGTGGGCGGCCCCGCGCTGACGCTGCTGGCGAACTACCTGTTCGACACCACGACGTTCGAGCGGTTGCAGGCGGAGACCGACGTCGGGAACCGTGCCGCGCTCCGGGGCCTGGAGAAGGCCGGTTTCCAGCGCGAGGGCATCGCCCGGCACGCGCAGTTCCGGAAGGGCGCCTGGCACGACATGGTCGTCTACAGCCTGCTTCGCGGCGACCCCAGACCGTGACCGGTGGTCCTTTCGTACCACGGGTCGACGAGCAAGATCCGTCGAGAGTGGGTCGTTCCGCGTCCGGGCGTTCGGGAACCTGGGATGAGATCCGGTATCGGCAACCACAAGGAGTGTTCGCATGAGTGACCGCCGGTTTCATGTCATTCCCCGCACCCGGCCGATGAGCGCGTTCTACCTCGTCGTCGGGTTGGTGCTCATCCTCACCACCGGCTATCGGGTGCTGACCGAGGGCGCGGCCGTGCTGCCGGTGGTCGCCCTGGTGGCCGCCCTGGCGCTGGTCGTGACCGCCGTCATCGGGCTGGTGTCACCGCCCACCGGCCGCTGACCGGCCCATCAGCGGTCGATCAGGACGGCCAGGCCGTCGAGGAGGCGGGCCAGGCCGAACTCGAAGAGGACGTCCAGGTCGAACTCGAAGTCGGAGTCCAGGTTGATCAGCTGCTCGTAGTGCGGCACCGGTTGGCGGGCGGCCAGGCGCTGGAAGGCCGGGCCCTGGCGTTCCATCCACTCGTCGTCGGTCAGGCCGGTGTCGCGGAAGGCCTGCGCCTCCGGTTCGAGGCCACTGGCGACGCCGCGGACGAAGCTGAAGATCAGCACCTGCACGAGCATCCGGTCGGTGACGGCCAGCCCGGTCCGGTCGAGCGCGCCCATCATCCACTCGCCGAGGTGCATCGCGTTCGGCGCCGGCTGGGGGCGGGTCAGCGACATCGACGGGCCGAGCCACGGGTGCCGCTGGAAGACCGCCCACAGGGCGCGGGCGCATCGTTGCAGGTCGGCCCGCCAGTCGCCGGTGTTGCGGAGGGTGCCGGGCAGGTCGCCCAGGGCCGCGTCGATCATGCCGGTGACCAGGTCGTCACGGCTCGGTACGTGCCGGTAGAGGGACATGGTGGCCACGTTCAGCGTGGTGGCGATGCGGCGCATGGAGACGTCGGCCATGCCGTCCCGGTCGGCGATCCGCACCGCCGCGGTGATCACCCGGTCGCGGCTGAGCTCGGCGTCGCGCACCGGGCTCGCGACCACGGTGCCGACCCCGGGGCGGCCGACGGTCAGGCCGGCCTCCCGCAGGGCGGCGTGGGCCTTGGTCGCGGTGGCGACGGCGACACCCCACTCGCGGGTGATCGCCCGGGCCGACGGGACCCGGTCACCGGGGCGCAGCGAGCCGTTCTCGATCTGCCGCCGGATGTCGGCGACAATCCTCCGATAGGGAGCCTCCACGGTAGTACACCAGCCGTCCCGTACTAGTACGATTTTTGCCCCGGACCGCCGCTCCTGCCTAGCGTCCTGGCCATCGATGTACAGAGTACGCAGAGGAGCGGGGACATGCGTGTACTGATCTCCGGCGCCGGCATCGCCGGGCCGGCTCTGGCACTGTGGCTGCACCGGGCGGGCGCCGAGGTGACCGTCGTCGAACGCACCGAGCGGCCGCGCCCGGGCGGCCACGCCGTCGACATCCGGGGCGTCGCCCGGGGTGTCGTGGAGCTCATGGGTCTGCGCGAGCGGATCCGCGAGCAGCAGGTCGACGAGCGTGGGTGCGCCCTGATCGACGGCCGTGGGCGCCGGCTCGCCGAGTTGCCGGTCGACGCGTTCGGCGGTGAGGGCATCGTGGCCGAGATCGAGATCGCCCGCGGCGACCTGGCCCGCATCCTCCTCGACGCCACCAGCGGCCAGGCCGGCTACCGCTTCGGCGACCGGATCACCGCGCTGACCCAGGACCGCGACGGCGTCGACGTCACGTTCGCCGGCGGGACGAGCGAGAGGTACGACCTGGTGGTCGGCGCCGACGGTGTGCGTTCCGGCGTCCGGGGCCTCGCCTTCGGCCCGGACGAGCGCTACGTCCGCTTTCTGGGCGCGTACTCGGCGTACTTCAGCGTTCCTGATCCGGGCGACCTCGACCACTGGCTGCTGATGTACAACGCGCCCGGCGGCCGGGTCGCGAACGTGCGCCCGGAGCGGGGCGGCACCGCCAACGCCTCGCTGTCCTTCCGCGAGCCCGAGCCACGCTTCGACCGGCTGTCGCGGGCCGAGGAGCAGCGGGTTCTGGCCGAGCGGATGTCCGGCGCCGGCTGGCGGGTCGACGAGCTGCTGGCGGCGATGCCGGGCGCCGGCGACTTCTACTTCGACTCGATCAGCCAGGTCCGGGTGGACCGCTGGTGGCGCGGCCGGGTGGTGCTGCTCGGCGACGCCGGCTACTGCGGTTCGCCGCTGGCCGGGATGGGCACCAGCTTCGGCCTGGTCGGCGCCTACGTGCTGGCCGGTGAGCTGGCCGAGGCCGACGGACCGGAGCAGGCCTTCGCCGCCTACCAGGACCGGATGGCCGCGTACGTGGCCGGTGGCATGGCGCTGCCGCCCGGCGGGATCAGCGGGTTCGCGCCCCGGTCCCGCGCGATGATCCGGCTCCGGGCGCTCTCCATGCGGATGATGACCCGCTGGCCGTCCAGGCAGTTCCTCGCCAAGCAGTTCGCCAAGGCCGAGGCGATCACCTTGCGCGACTATCCGGCCCTCGCCCTTCCCCGCCGTTAGCGCGCCGGCCGGTGGCCGTGCTCACCGGGGTGGCCGGGACCGCCGTCCGGATCCGGCCAGCGTGCCGGGCGCCGAGGCCCTGGCCGCCGCCGACCTCGAAGCGAGCGGCCTGCCACCGGACACGGCCGCCGCCGTCCGGCGCCTGGCCCGGACGGCGGACGCCTGGGCCCACGACGGGGTCAGTGTCGTCCGATGAGGTCGATGCGGCGTGAGCGGAGCCGGAACAGCACCTCGCCCGCGTCGGGCACCACGAAGCTGCCCGCCGCCTGCTCGGCCGCCAGGTCGAGGGAGTCGGGGTCGAGGTAGCCGAGGTTGGCCGCGCGGCACACCTCCTCCGGGATCCGCGTCGCCAGCGTCACCTTGACCCGCAGGCGTTCCTCACCGGTCTCGGCGTCGTAGGTGCCCGCCCCGCGCAGGTGGGTGGAGTGGGCCAGCGTGCCCCAGTGGATGTGCTGGAAGCGGTCCCACTGCTTCACGAAGTAGTCGCGGCAGTGGTAGCCGATCTCGAGGATCTCGGGGTGGCTGGTCGAGATCTGGGTGATGTGCGGCGCGTACAGGATGACCTCGCCCCCGTCGGCGACGACCGGTTCGAGCTTGTAGAAGCCCTTGGCGCCGGTCCAGATGTCGTCGTACATCTCCGGCACGAGGGAGATCACCCGGCGGACGGGCGCGTCGAGGTGGTGGACGTGGGTGGCCGCGCACACCTCGGCGGCGTCGGCCCAGGCCGTGATCGTGTCGCCGAAGGAGATCGAGTGCAGGTTGCGGCTGCCCGCCTCGCCGACGACGCAGAACGACAACTTCTCGGTGGGTACGAGCGCCGCGCCCTCGTTGATCAGGGCCCGCACCGGGGTGACCGCCGTGGTGCCGATGATCTCGGCCGAGGTGATCAGCGCGCCGACCCAGTGCGAGACGTCGATGATGTCCTGGCCGGCGACCCCCGGGAAGAAGTACTTGTTGCCACCGGAGATGCCGACCACCTCGTGGGGCAGGACCGGCCCGACGACCAGCGCGATGTCGTGCTCGACGACCGCCTTGTTGAGCTTGACGGGTACGTCCAGACCGAGCCGCCCCCCGGACAGCTCGGCCAGCCGGGCCGCCGGGATCGTACCCAGGTCGGCGAAGGTCTCGGGCCGCCACCACTCGTGGTTGAGCACCGTCATGCCGGGATAGGTCGCCTCCAGCGCCCCCTCCTCGAACCCCAGGTGCCGGGCGATCGCCGCGTCGCTCATCGGCTGATGTGTGCCCAGCGCGATGAGCGTGGTCAGCCGGCTCACCCGCCCGTGCAGCGCCGCGTGGACGGCGCCGAGAAGCAGAGGCAGGGGACAGGTACGGGTGCCGTCCGGCACGAGCACGCAGACACTGCGCCCGTCGGCGTCCACGGCGTCGAGCTGCTCGCGGATGAACTCCCGCACCTGGTCGGCGCCCAGCACCCCCTGGGCGGCGCCGAGCCGGGCGGCGGTGCGGTGCTGCTGGGCGGTCGTCATGAACCCAATCTGGCGCGTACGGCCACGGAGAGCAAACGCTGAGCCTGGCGCCTTTCTTCAGAAGAAACTCCGCCCGAGTACCATTTACCGGCGTGCAACTAGATCTGAACCTTCTGGTCGTGCTGGACGCCCTGCTCGACGAAGGCAGCGTGATGGGTGCGGCCGAGCGACTCCGCCTGTCGTCACCCGCGATCAGCCGCAGCCTTGGCCGGCTCCGAAAGCTGACCGGTGACGACATCCTGGTTCGCACGGGGCGCACGATGGTTCCGACGCCGTACGCCACGGCGATCCGCGAGGACGTCCGCCTCCTGCTGAGCCAGGCCCATGACGTGCTGGTGCCGAGCCGTACGCTGGATCTGGAGCAGTTGGAACGCACCTTCACGCTGCAGTGCCACGACGGACTCGCCACGGCGCTGGCCCCGGCGCTGCTGCGCCGGGTGGGGGAGACGGCGCCCGGGGTGCGACTTCGCATCCTGACCGAGAGTTCCGTGGACACCGGTGACCTGCGGCGCGGCCGGGTCGATGTCGAACTCAGTCAGGATCAACCGGATCTGACGGAGTTCCGCTCCGAAACGCTCGGCTCCGATCCCCTCGTGGTGGCGATGCGTTCCGGGCACCCCTGCGGCGGCCGCCTCGACCTGCGGTCCTACGCCTCGTATCCGCACGTGGTCGTCTCGCGGCGTGGCCGCCTCACCGGGCCGATCGACGAATTGCTCATCGCCGAAGGCTTACGACGTCATGTGGCCGCGGCGGTGACAACCGGCGCCATGGCCCTGCACGCGGCCAGCCGGAGCGACCTGCTGGTCACCACGACGGCGCTGGTCAGCCGCCCACTCGTCGAGGCGTTCAAGATGGTCTGTGTGCCGTTGCCGGCCGACTTCCCCGCGGCTTCGATCAACTGCAACTGGCACCAGCGCTACGACTCCGATCTGGCTCACGCGTGGCTGCGGGACCAGGTGCGGGCGGCGGTCACGGACCTCACCGCCGGTTAGGCGGCCATCTCCCCGTGTTCGTGGCGCTTTGCTGTTTCGTCATGAAATGGCGATCGCGTCATCACCCGGCTTCGATTGCATGACGGTAAATCGTCGGTTTACCGAATTGCATTAGGGTTCGCGCGGCACACGAATTAGCGTGACGATGCCCCCTGAGCATCAAAACTTCTTACGGATTTCGGATCCTATGGACCTCGGACACGTATTCCTGCTGATTCTCGCCGGTGTGGTCGCCGGGGTGATCAACGCGCTGGCCGGTGGCGGCTCGCTGATCACCTTTCCCAGCTTGATCGTGACCGGGCTGCCCTCGATCTCGGCGAACGTCACGAACTCGGTCTCTGTCTTCCCCGGCTACGTCTCCAGCGCGCTGAGCAGCCGGTCCGACCTGGCCGGGCAGTGGCGCCGCGTCCCGGCGGTGCTGCCCGCCTGCGTCGCCGGTTCGGCCGCCGGCTGCGCGTTGCTGCTGCTGACGCCCGCTCGCACGTTCGAGCTGGTCGCGCCGGTGCTGGTGCTCGGCGCCGCGGCGACGCTGTTCTTCCAGGAGCGGCTGCGCGGTCTGGTCGGCCACCCGCGCTCGTTCGGTCCCCGCCGGCGGGCGGTCACCCTGCAGGCGGTGGTCTTCGCCGGCGCCGTGTACGGCGGCTACTTCGGGGCCGCGCTGGGCGTGATGTACGTCGCCGCGCTGGCCCTCGTGCTGGACGAGACGCTCAACCGCATCAACGCCCTCAAGAACGTCCTCACCGTGACCGTGGGAGCCGTCACGGTACCGGCGTTCGCCCTCTTCGGCCCGGTCAACTGGTCGGCCGTTCTGGTTCTGGCGCCCGCGACGGTGGCCGGGGGATACGCGGGGGCGACCCTGGCCCGGCGCCTGCCCGGCCGCCTGCTGAAGGCGCTCATCGTCACCTTCGGCGCGACGATCGGCCTGGTCCTCCTGACCCGGGCGCTCATCTGACTCCACCCCGACGAAAGAGGAACTCGATGATTGACTGGGTTGCGCTGACCGAGTCGCTGGGGTCGTCCCCGTGGCTATATCTGATCCTCATGTCGGTGTCCTTGCTGGACTCGTTCCTCCCGCTGATCCCGAGTGAGCCCGTCATCATCCTCGCCGGTGTCTTCGCGGCCGCGGGGTCCACCAACCTCGGGCTGGTCATCGGCGCTACCGCGGTCGGCGCCTTCCTGGGCGACCAGGTTCCGTACGCGCTCGGCCGCCGGCTCAGCGCCGCGATCGGAAAGCGGCTTCCGCCCGGCTCCAGGCGACGTGCGACGCACGAGTGGATCGCCCGGCAACTGGCCGCCCGTGGCGGATTCGTCCTGGTGAGCACCAGGTTCATTCCGGTCGGGCGCTACCTCGTGACCGTGACCACCGGGATGGTGCGCTACAGCTATCGGCAGTTCGTCCTGTTCACCCTGGTCGGGGGCGCCGCCTGGGGCGCCTACACCGTCATGACGGGGTACCTCGGCGGCGTGCTCTTCCAGGACAACGCGTTGCTGGCGTTCGCGGTCGGACTCGGACTCGCCCTTCTGCTGTCCGGCGTGATGGAGCTGATCCGCCGGATTCGCGCTCGCGACACGGTGGCGTGAATCGGGCCGGTCGGGACGGCACTGCAATTGCGTACGGGTAAATCGTCGCTTTACCACATAGCACTGGATTGCCCCGACGTCTCGGTTTAGCGTGGCCGGTATGAACGTGACGCCAATCGACCATATTCGGATTTCCGACGTGGTCGCCAATCTGGCGCGGGCCCAGGACGAAAAGGATTGGGAACGCTTTCAGGGTCTGTTCGCCGATCGTGTCACGCTGGACCTGACGGGACAGCCCGGTGAGCCGGCCGAGGAACTGACGGCGCCGGAGATGACGGCCAAGGCCCGTGCGATCATCGGCGGTTTCGCCTGTACGCATCACGCGAGTTCCAACCTGCTCATCGAGGTCTCCGGCGCCACCGCGCGCTGCCGGGCCCACATGGTCGCCTATCACCACGTCCCGACCCCGGGCGTCGACCATCTCACGATGCGGGGCTATTGGCGGCTCGACCTTGTCGACGCGAACCAGAGGTGGGCGATCCGGCGGTGGGCAATCGTGCGGACCGCGCCGTGGGAAGGAAATCCCAACCTGTACGACATCGCGCGAGAAGGAGCTTCAGGTGATCTACGAGATGCGCCGTGAATCGGCGGTGCGCGGCCGTGGCGAAGAGCTGGCCCGGTGGATGGACGAGCAGGTCATTCCGTTGCACGAGGCGAACGGGATGATTGTTGCGGGCACGTTCACCGATGCCGGTGATGCAGACGCTTTCATCTGGATCCGCGGGTTCCGCAGCGATGAAGAACGAGCAGAGGTCGTAGCGCGAGTACATCGCGATCCGCTTTTCGAGTCCGAGATCAAACCACGGCTCGGTGACCTTCTGGCCGGCGAGGCGGTGACCGTGCGTCTGGTGCCGACCACGCACTCCCGGCTCCATTGACGGCCGAACCGGCGCCAGGCACGGAACGAAGTGAATTCGCGGCCCATTCAGGAGGTATGACACGTGCGTGCAGTAGTGGCCGGCGGCGGGATCGTCGGACTCACCAGCGCGATCGCGATGCACAGGGCGGGCATCGAGGCGGTGATCCATGAGCAGGCGCCCGCGATCCGGGCGGCGGGCGCGGGGCTCGGGTTATGGGCGAACGCGTTGGCGGTCTTCGACGAGCTGGGGCTGGGTGAGCAGGTACGAGCCATCGGCCGGCCGGCGGAGATGTACTTCCGGGACGACGCGGGCGAACTGATCCATCCTCCCGGGTTCTCGGAGGACGACCACCGGTACCTGCTCGTGCACCGGGCCAAGCTGAACGAGTTGCTCGCCGACGCGGTGGGCCGGGACAACATCCGCCTGAACTCGCGGCTGGTCGGCTACGACGAGACCGATGCCGGCGTGGCGGCCCATTTCGACGACCGGACGACCGTCGAGGCGGACGTCCTCGTCGGCGCCGACGGCGCCTACTCGGTGGTTCGATCCCTGCTGCTTCCGGGCAGCGACGCCGTCGAGCACGAAGGCCATCACGCCTGGCGCTCGGTGGTCCGGCCGCCGGCCGGCGTCACCGTCGACGAGGGGGTCATCGTGCTCGGTGCGAACCGCACCCGGGGCGGGTACGTGCCCACCGTCGACGGCACCGTGTACTGGCTGGTCAACCAGTTCAACGTGGATTCGCTGGAGGGCACCGCGAAGGATCAGGCCACGCACCGGGCCGCGTTCCTCGACACGACGGGCTGGAATCCGGCCCTGCCGGCCCTGATCGCCTCGACGCCGGAAGAACAGGTGCTGCACAACCAGATCATGCTGGTGCCGCCGTTGCCGCGGTGGGTGTCGCACCGCGTGGTCCTGGCCGGGGACGCCGCTCACGCACTTTCTCCGCACATCACCGCAGGGGCTTCGCTGGGCGTCGAGGACGCCCTGGTGCTGGCCCGGCTGCTGGCCTCCGCCGACGGGGTGCCCGCCGCGCTGACCGCCTACGAGCGGGACCGGATTCCGCACTATCGCACGGTCAACGAGCTGTCCAAGAAGGTGGAGGACTCGGCGACGCCGGCGGAGTTCGCCGCCAACTACCTGGCCTTCAGTCACTGGATGCTCAACCGGTAGTGGCATCGGACGACAGGGAGAACCAGATGGGCCTGTGCATCGACACCGACGTCGCCGTGCCGATGCGCGATGGCGTCACGCTGGCGACCGATCTCTGGCGACCGGCTGGATCGGGTCCGTGGCCGGTCCTGCTCGCTCGCACGCCGTACGGAAGAACGTCCACCGCCCACCTGGGCAACCCGAAGCTGCCCGACATCCGCACCCTGGTCGACAACGATTATCTGGTCGTCGTCCAGGATGTGCGCGGCACCGGGCAGTCCCCGGGGCTGATGGAACCGCACCGCTTCGACCAGAGCGACACCGTCGACACGCTGGCCTGGATCGCCGGCCAGGCGTGGTGCGACGGCCGCACGGGGATGTGGGGCGCTTCGTACATGGGCTTCCCGCAGTGGCAGGCGGCAACGCAGGCGCCCCCGGCGCTGCGCGCGATCGCTCCCATGATGACCTCGGCGGACGTCTACCGGGCCTGGTACCCGACTCCGGGTGCGGTGTCGCAGAGCACGTTGTTCAACTGGTCGGCCCGCATGGCCATGGCCAACCTGTCGCGTCAAGGGAACACCGGACCGGCCGACCCGCGGGACGTGGCCGAGATCCGGGCCGCGCTCGAGGACCCCGACACCCTGTATTCGTTGCCTCTCGGTGACCGGGGCGCCCTTCTCCGAGGCCTGCCCTGGCTCGGCGAGATGCTCGCCCATCCCGGCCCGGACGCGTACTGGAAGCCCATGAACTCGTTGGATCGCAGCTCGGCGATCACTGTTCCGGCGCTGAACGTGACCGGCTGGTACGACGTGTTCGCGCGAGAAGTCGTCCGCTCTTACACCACGATGCGCCGTGCCGGCGGCAGCGTGCCGGCCCGGGAAGGCCAGCAACTCATCATCGGCCCATGGGGCCACGGCGACGGCGCCGACCTGGGGGTCTTCCCCGACCGCTCGTTCGGCCTCACGGGGTCCGTCAAGGCGGCGGCGATGACGCAGGCCCATCTGCGGTTCTTCGACCGGTGGGTGCGAGGCCGGGCCGAGGCCGACCAAGGTGCGCGGGTACGCATCTTCGTCATGGGTCCGGACCGGTGGCGCGACGAGGACGACTGGCCGCTGCCCGACACCCGGTACGACGACTACTTCCTGGGGAGCGCGGGACGGGCCAACAGCTCGGAGGGAGACGGACAGCTGCGTACGAGCCCCGCCGCCGAGGATCTCGGCGACTCGTTCTTCTACGATCCACTCGACCCGGTCCCGACCGTGGGCGGGCCGACCCTCGGCGTCGACGGACTCGCCGGCCCGGCCGATCAGGCCGACGTGGAACGTCGCGACGACGTGCTCTGCTACACCAGCGAATTCCTCGCGGAACCGCTGGAGCTCACCGGCCACGTCGCCCTCACCGTGCACATGTCCTCGACGGCGGTGGACACCGACGTCACCGGCAAACTCGTCGACGTCTTCCCCGACGGTCGCGCCATCATCCTCTGCGAAGGCCTGTGCCGGTTGGGGTACCGGGCCGGCACGAGCCGGCCCCGGCCGCTGGAACCCGGCCAGATCGTCGAGGCCACGATCGACATGGGCGTGACATCGAACGTCTTCGGTCCCGGGCACCGCATCCGGCTCGAGGTGTCCAGCAGCAACTTCCCGCGGTACGACCGCAACACCAACAGCGGCGGAACCATCGCGTCCATGACCGGCACCCAGGTCGCCCGCAACCAGATCTTCCATGGACCGGCCCATCCCAGCCGGCTGACGCTACCGGTGATCGCGAGGCCCAGATGAGTACGCAGCGCATCGAGGCGGATCTTCTGATCCCCGGCCGTGGTACGCCCGTCCGCGACGGTGTCGTCGTCATCGACGGCCCCGTCATCGCCTACGCGGGTCCGCGCGACGGTGCACCGATCGACGCCTCGGCGGTCGCGCCGGTGCGGGCCCGCACCGTCATGCCGGGAATGTGGGACTGTCACACGCACGTCAAGGGCGGCCGTCCGGGCACCTTCGATTCCGCCCTGCTGGTTCAGGAGCATCCGGCGACGCGGGCCGCCCGGGGCGTACCGGGTCTGCGCCGTGCCCTCGACGCCGGCGTCACGAGCATCCGTGAGCTCGGCGGAATGGGGTTGCAACTCGCCCCGGTCGTCGCCGAGGGCCACCTGCCGGGCCCGGCGATCTACGCCGCGGGCTCAATCCTGTCCGCCACCGGCGGCCACGGCGACATCCACAGCCTGCCCAGCGGATGGATCGACGACTGCGCCCGGATGGGCACCGAGTTCCGGTTGGCCGATGGCGAGGCCGAATGCGCGAAAGCGGTGCGTGAACAGCTTCGCCGCAACGCCCGGATCATCAAGGTGTGTGCGTCCGGTGGCGTGCTCAGCGTCATCGACGATCCGATCCACCAGGAATTCACCGGCCGGGAACTGCGTACCATCGTGGAGGTCGCCGGGCTGGCCGAACGGGGTGTCGCGGCGCACTGTCACGGCAAGCCGGGGATCATGGCGGCGCTGGAGGCGGGCGTGCTCACCATCGAGCACGGCAGCTACCTCGACGACGAAGTCTGCGCGGCGATGCGCGAAACCGGCGCGATCCTGGTACCCACCCTCACCATCATCCGGGAGCTGCTCGACGACGGCGGGCTCCCGCCGTACGCGGCCCGCAAGCTTGCCGGCATCGCCGAGGTCCACCGGACCAACATCGCTCGCGCCCACCAGGCCGGGGTGCGGATCGCGATGGGTACGGACATCCAGAGCAGCGGCGACGCCCCCGCCGCCTGGGGGCGTCACGGGCGGGAGGCGGCGTTGCTCAACGACATCGGCATGGACGCGCTGGACGTGATCGAAGCCGCCACCGCCAACGGTCCCGCCACCCTGGGCCGGCAGGCGCCCCGCTCCGGCCTGCTGCGAAGCGGCTTCGACGCGGACATCGTCATCGTCGACGGCGATCCGCTGCGCGACATCTCGCTGCTCGCGGACCCGTCCCGCATCACCGCGGTCTGGCAGGCCGGCGCCCGGGTGAAGGGCTGACCTCCCCTGAGCGTGCACCCCGAGGGCAACAAAATGAGGTACTTCTGGGAAGTACCCATCCGTGACGTCCCGGCCCGCGTATCCGTGGTCATGCTCACGTTGAAACGGAAGATCGCCTTCGCTGTCGCCGCCCTCGTCACGGTCGGCGTCTCGGCGGTCACCTACCAGGCTTCCGCTGCCGAAGCCCCGTCGCTCCAGCCGCCGGCCGGCCTGAAGATCCTCGGCCAGTTCGTGGTCGGCAGCGGCACACAGACCTACACCTGCACGGGTGGGAAGTTCACCGGCTCGTCGGTGCCCGAGGCCCGCCTGTTCGACGGCGCGAACCGCAAGATCCACCACTTCGGCGGCCCGACCTGGCAGTCCGAGTCGGACGGTTCGCTGATCACCGCCGCCCCGGTGGCCAACTCACCGGTCCCCGGGGCCATCCCCGAGTTGCTGCTCGAGGTCAAGACGCATTCCGGTCAGGGTTTCCTCAGCACCGTGACGCACATCCAGCGGATGAACACCTTCGGTGGCGTCGCTCCGTCCACCGCCTGCACCGACGGCCAGAAGACCAGCGTCCCCTACAACGCCAACTACATCTTCTGGGGCAACTGACCTCACGCGCCGCGTTCGGCCGGGCTGAGCCCGCATTCCCGGCCGGACGCCGCGTTCGATGTGCGTGGAAAATGACCATCGTGGCGAGTGACCCGGACGACCGCTGGGTGATCCGGGCCGGCGGGCTGGGCGTGACGGTGGTCGCGACCCTGGTCACCGCCGTGGTCGAGCTCTACCTGACGCCGTTGCGGGTGGCCGGGGCGCCGATCGGCGCCTCGGTCGTCTTCGCGGTTGCGGTGAACTGGGTGCTGGCCTGGTTCGCGCTGCACACCACCCGGCGGCGGTGGGCGGTCAGTGTGCCCTGGGGGCTGTGGAGCGTGGTGATGGTCCTCGCGGCCGGCGCTCGCACGCCCGAGGGCGACCACCTGCTGTTCCGCAACGACGTGCCCAGCGTCGGCGACCTGATCCCGCTGGCGATGATCCTGCTCGGCAGTCTGTCGTTCGCCGTGTTCGCGTACCGGATGATCCTCGGGAAGACACGGGCGCCCACACCGAGACAGCCACCGGTGGGTGGACCCGGGTCTTCCACGGGCGCGAGCCTTCATCGAGATCCGGGCCGCCTTCCGGCCGATCCGCTGACCCGGGACGCCCGCGTAGCCGCCGTCCGGCGCAGGGTGGCCGGACGGCGGTGAACCGCGTTCAGGACAAGAGCGTCAGTTGAGGTACCACTGCTGGTAGGTGTTGTTGGCGTTGCTGGGGCTGCAGGTGCCCAGCCGGACGCCGACGCTGGCCGAGGCCTCCAGGCACAGCAAGCTCTGCAGGTGTTGGAGCTGGGCGGTCGCGGGGTAGTACCGCCACTGCTGGTACCTGTTGTCGGGGGTGCAGGTGCCCGGGCGGACACCGACGCTGGCGGCTGCCTCCACGCAGTATTCGTGCGGGCTCGCCAACGTTGACCACCCGGCGGGCTCGAACAGGTACAGCTGGTAGGAGTTGTCGGTGGCGCAGGTGCCGAGCCGGATGCCGACCGACACGCTGCCCTCCAGGCACTTGCCGGTCTGGCCGTGCACGAACTGGTAGAAGGCCAGATCGACCTGGACGGGTTTCGGCGCCGCCGCGGAGGCGGGCGAGGTTCCGAACGTGAAGACCCCCGTAAGTGCGATCATGACGGCAGTCAGGATGGCAATCACTTTCTTCGATGTCATGACCGGAGTCTTTCATCGCGATCACCGTAAATCCACAGTGGATTTCCGATCGGACGTCAGTCCTGATCGGGCTCGGGGTCGAGGACGTGATCGGGCCAGTCGTCGTCGGCCGGATCCCAGGGGGCCGTCTCCAGGACGAGGTCGTCGTCGAGCGGCAGGGGATCGAGGGCCGGGATCTCGGGCGGCGGGATCAGCTCGGCGAGCGCGCGGTCGTCGGCGCCGTTCGCCGGGTCGATCGCGTTCGCCAGGGCGGCATGCCAGACCACGGGGGGTACGACGATCGCCATCGCGTCCTCGGCAACCGGGCCAGTCATCGCGTCGTCACCTGCCCTCCGCACCGACGCCGCAGGCCGGCCGGTACGTGAAAACTCTACGCCTCGCCCGCGCCGGGATACACGCTTCCGGGGTCGTACCGGTGGCCGGGTACCGGGGCCGGAAGTTGCACCCGGACAAACGTTCGGTCGGCCAGCTGTGCCCGTCCATTACACGTTCGCCCTGCTCACAGCCCCGTAGGCTGATCACGACGAGGGGGGCGGGCCGATGGGCGGTGAGCACGAGACGGTCCTGCTCGCGCGGGCGGCCGCCGGCGACGCGCGCGCTTTCGCCGATCTCGTGACGCCGTACCGGAACCGGGTGTGGGCGGTGTGCCTGCGGATCACCGCCGACCGCGACGACGCCGACGACGCGCTGCAGGACGCGCTCACCGCGGCCTGGCGCAACCTGGGCGGCTTCCGCGCCGAGTCGCGGTTCGGCACCTGGCTGCACCGCATCGCGGCCAACGCCGCGCTGGCGCTGGTGCGCCGCCGCCGGGACACCCCGGCCGAGGATCATGTGCTGGATCGCCCGGTCGAGGTCGACGCGTACGCGGCGGTCGACGAGGCGGACCGGATCGCCGCCGCGGTGCGTCTGCTGCCCGACGACTTCCGGGTGGCGTTCGTGCTGCGCGAGTACGCCGATCTCACCTACGAGGAGATCGCCGCGCACCAGGACATCGGGGTGCAGACGGTGAAGAGCCGCCTCAACCGCGCCCGCCGCGCGGTGGCCGCCGCCCTCGGTGTTCCGGAGGCGGTCCCGCCGCGCTGACCGTGGCGTCGTCATCGGGCTCGTCCGGCCACGAGGTGGTACGAGCGGACCAGCACCCGCGCGGCGTCGGCCTCGCCCGGGTGCTCCGGCGACGCCGCCCGGGCGCGGGCCTGTCCGGCGAGGCGTTGCGCCGCCGCGGCGAGTTCGGTCCCGGCCACCCCGGGCGCCAGCCCCACCCGTTCACGGTCGTCGGCGGCCGACACCAGACGTTCGAGGTCGGACCGCAGCGGGCTGGCCGGGTGCTCCCGGCTGATCTGGTGCAGCATCGCCAGCTCGCGCAGCGGGTGCAGGACGGGGTCCACGCGGGCCGCCTCGATCAGCTCCCGGGCCCGTCCGTGATCGCCGGCCGACCGGCCGGGTGCGGTCGCCGCCTCGAGCCGGGCCATCGTCCGGGCGACCTTGAGGACGCCGCTGCGCTGAACCAGCCGGTCCCGGATCGCCGCCTCCACGCCGCTGAGCCCGGAGGTCGCCGCGACCCACGGCCACAGCGCGGCCAGGCCGTCGCCGGCGTGATTCCGGCCGGCCGTGACGCCGTACGGACCCAGCAGGTCGAACAGCCGGCGTACCTCGGCCGGCCGGACCGTGCCGGGCAGCCCGGCCTGCTCCCAGACCTGCAGCAGGGCCGGGTCGAGTTCGCGCAGGGCGGCCAGGGCGCGGGCGTCGGCCTCGTTCAGTGCTCCCGTCTGCGCGGTCTGGGCGAGCAGCCCGGACACCGGGACCACGTCGACCAGCTCGCCGGGGTGGCGTTCGGCCAGCCGGCGGGCTTCCGCCGCGGCCAGGGCGAACGGGTCCTCGCCGCTCCACGGGCCCGATCCGAACAGGTCGGCCTGGGTGAGGACGCCCAGGGCGTTGACGACCCCGCCGACCCCGCCGCCGGCGTCGCGGAAGGCCCGCAGGAAGCCGATGTCGGACTCGCGTTCCGCGTCCCGGAAGGCGAACAGGACGGCGTCCGCCTCCGAGGTCGAGGCACGTGAGGACGCGTCGCCGAGCAGGGCGAGGCGGGTGGCCGCGTCGTTGGCCCGGGTCAGGGTGGACAGGCCGGGAGTGTCGATCAGGGTCATCTGCCGCAGCGCCGGCGCCTTGATCCGCACTTCGAGCCGGGCGACCTGTTCGGCCGGGACGCCGACGTCGGCGGGCACCCGGTCGCCGGGCAGCGGCCGGCTCAGCGTGTGGCCGTCGCGCAGGTGCACGGTCAGCGAGCTCGGTTCGCCGAAGCAGTACCAGGTGACCATGGACGTGCACTCGCCGACGGCGGTCGGCGCCACGTCACGTCCGATGAGCGCGTTGACCAGGGTCGACTTCCCGGCCTTGACCACACCGACGACGGCGACCCGCAGCGGCTCGGTCAGCGCCGCCGCGACGGCGTCGAGGACCGGTTCGAGGGTCTCGTCGCCGGCTTGCCGCAGGTCGTCGGCGAGCCGGGCGACCCGATCGAGCAGCACCGCGGACCGGCCGACCGGCACGGCGGCCCGGCCGGAGGAGGGCGTCATCGTGCGACCACCACCTGCACCGGCCGGAGCACGGCGTGGTCGTCGGCCCAGCCCGGCCGGACCTGGCGGAGCACCACGGGGCCGTGGCCGCCGGCGCCGCCGGGCTCGGCGCCGACGGCTTCGTGGACGGTCGCGTCGAAGGTTTCCCGCGCGGTTGCCGTGAGCTGCCGTACGCCGGCCCGGACGAGGACCGTCGTCACGTGGGTCTCGACGCTGGTCGCCCGGAACTGGACGGCCAGATCGTGGGCGGTGATCAGGCCTCTCACCAGGTGATCGGTGCGAGCGTCGGCGGGGACGGCCCGCGCCGGCGCCGGGATGACCGGCGCCGGGGCGGGAGGCGCGGGGGCGACCGGCGGCGGAGCGGGCGCCGCCGGGGCGACGGTCGTGGCGCCCCGGGCCGTGGCCCGGCCGAGGACGACGCCGGCCAGCACGCCGAGGCCGAGGCCGAGGACGCCGGTCACGGCGTACGGCCAGAGATCCACCACGACGTCGATCATTTCCGGTTGGACGCCTTCGACGCCATCATTCCGAGCCCCACCACCACCGGGACCAGCACCACCGGGTGATCGCCGATGAACTTCCCGATGCCGTCCAGCACGCCCGGCTCCGGGGGCACCAGGGACGCCCCCAGCACCGTTTCGGGCTCGGCGCCAGGCACCGGCAGGCCGGCTCCACCGTCGGCCGGCGGGGCGGTGTCGGTGACGACCATGGTGTTGCCGGAGTCGGCCCAGGCGTCGGCCAGGACGTCCAGCGGCACCGTCTCCAGATTGCCGTCCGGCGAACCGGGGTCGGAGAGGATGGCCGTGCCGTTGACGACGTCGATGCCGGTGAGGACGACGGCGTGATCGGGTGCCTGGTCCTCGACGCCCGGCGTGTCGGTGCCCCAGACCTCGCCGCTGTCGATGGCCAGGATGATCTTGTGGCCGTCGGCGAGGTGGTCGGCCAGCCCGTCCAGGTCGCTCACCTCGATGTGCGACGGCACCCCGGCCGCGTCGAGCAGGGTCTGTGCGCCCTGGACGTCCATGCTGGGAACGCCGTCCGGGCCGACGGTGAACACGTTGAGCTCGTTCGCGGCCTGGACGAAATCCTGTTCGTCGGCGAAGTGCCGGCCGGTGAACGCCGAGACGACCTGGGCCACGCTGGAGGGCACGCAGAAACCGTTCGCCGCCTGCTCGAACCAGTGCTGCGAGTCGCCGACCGGGTCGCCGATCAGCTGGCCGTCCTGGACGACGAAGCCGTCCGTCGCGGCGCCGTCCACGTCCTCCACCACGGCGACCGGCTCGTCGGCCGGCGTGAACGGGTCCTCCGGGTGGGGCGCCTGGGTGACGTCGAACTCGAACTGGTCGTCCGGGCCGTCGTCCGTCATGTGCGGGTCACTCATCTCGTTGCTCCCGAAGTCGTCGGCTCGACCGAGGTGGTCATGGATTCGATGCGGGCCGCGGCGGCGATGTTCCCGGTGACGCCGCGATCGGCGCCGACAACACCGCCGCGATCTGGCGGCGGCCGTCGGCGATGGCGGCCAGGTGGTGCTCGACGGCGGCCAGCTCGGACTGCCGGCCGTCCCGCGAGGTCTTCGCCAGGCGGTCCCGGTCGGCGATCCGCTCCTGCGTCTGCCGGGTCACGGTCTCCAGATGCCTGCGGTACGCGACGATGATCTCCGGCCTGGTCTCGCGGATCGCGTCGTCGACGGCCGCGGTGAGGTCGTTGCGGGCCCGGTGCAGCGTCTGGCTGACCATGGTTGTCAACGTCCGGCGGCCCTCCTGCGCGCTGATCGTCCGCACCGACATCCACAGCGCCCCGCCGCCCAGTCCCAGCACGAGCGGGATCATCAGCGGGTTGGCGATGCCGATGGTCAGGCTCCGGGCCAGGCCGGAGATCTGCTGCACGAGGGTGGCGTTCTTCTGCGTCAGCGGCCCGGACGGTGACGGCGCGGGTGGCAGCGCGGCGCGTACCCGCAGCGCGGGCACGAAGGTCATGACGACGTCGGCCTGCTCCTCGTCCAGCCGGAGGCCGGCCACCGCGGCGATCGCCGAGCGGATGCGCTGTCCCTGCTCCTCGGCCAGGGCGATCAGCTCGCTGTCGAGCCGGGCCACGTACCGGCGGGCGACCTGCTCCTGATGCCCGTTGTTCTCCCGGGCCAGGTCGGCCTCCCACCGTGCCTGCAGCTCGGTGATCGCGGTGTCGATCTCGTTCGCCAGGACGCGGCGGACCCGGCCGAGGTCGCGTTCCAGGTCGGCCTGCGCGCGTTCCCGGGTGACGGTCAGGGCCCGCAGCTTCTCGCGGTCGGCGTCGTTCGCACCGGCCGCCGCGGCCGGATCGCTCAGCACGACGAGGCGCTCGCCGACGCGCTCGGCCACCTTGCCGAGCGCCAGGTCGAGGTCGCTCATCAGGGCCCGGGTCCGCTGCTGCCGCCGCTGATCCAACGCCCGCAGCAGGGTCTCGGCCAGCGCCGGAAGGTTCCCGGCCGCCTCCAGCGCATCGCGCTGCTCCGCCGGCAGGCGCTCGGCGGCCGCCGCCAGGGCGGCCGAGACCGGCACGATCGGCACGTCGGACAGGCGTGGCGCGTGCCGGTCCAGCAACCGCCGGTCCTCGTCGAGGGTCTCCCGCCAGCGCGGGAACCGGTCGGTCTTGGTCAGCGCGAGGACGACGGCGTCGGCGCCGGCCGCGACGTCGGTGAGGAAGGCCAGTTCGGGCGCGGTGAGGATCTGCCCGGCGTCACAGACGAAGAGCAGGACGCCGGCGTCGCCGGCCGCCAGACGGGAGACCTGCGCGTGCGCCGCGACCAGGCCGCCGATGCCCGGTGTGTCGACGATGGGTACGCCGGGCAGATGACGGCCGGCCGCGGCGACGACCGCCCCGACCACGATCGCCTCCAGCCGTTCCGCACGCAGGAACGCGTCGGCCGTCCGGTCGTCCACCGCCCGCGCCGCCGCCTGCGCCGAGACCTCGCGGACGGAGCCGTCGGACAGCACGATCTCGGCCCGGCCGACCGGCAGCCGCTCGGACGGCGCGACGACGCGCAGGAACGCGGCGGTGGTGACCTCGACGCCGACGGGTGACAGCCCGTCGTGGCCCAGCAGCCCGTTGACCAGGCTGCTCTTGCCGCGTTTGACCTCACCGACGACCACGACCGACGGTGGGTTGAGCGGGCGGCCGGCCAGCGTGGTGAGAACACTCGCCGCGCCGCGGTCGTGCTTCGCGAGCAGCCGGAAGCCACTGAGGTAGGCGGGGGCGACCTCCGCGGGCAGGCGGATGCGGTCACCGGCCGGGCTCACGGGGCGACCACCTCGAACGACTGGGTGAGACGCTGCCAGACGGCCTGTTTCATCCCGGCGACCTGAGTTCCGGCGTGCGCCGGGTTCGGCTTCAGCGCGACGGCCGTACGGACGACTTCGGCGTGGAAGACGACATCGCTCATCGGCCGGCCATGGTCGGAGCCGACCGGCACGACGATGAAGGAACCGTGGACCGCGGCGCGCGGGATGGCGACCTGGACGACGCACCGCCGGTCGTGATCGACGAACCGGTACCCGCACGGCCGGTCCATGAACCGGCCGCCGAACATCTCCGCGACGGTCCGCCGCAGCCAGCCGTACACCTCGTCGGCGTGGCCGTACACCCGCCGGTCGAGGCGGGTGTCGTCCCGGGCCGGGCCGGGCCGCGGCGGCGGGTCGCCGGCCACCTCGACCGCGTCCAGGCAGGCGGCGAAGGCGGTCACCGGATCCGCTTTCGGCCGCCGGTCGGGACGCGCCGACTTCACCAGGTCGAGGGACACCAGGACGGCGCCGTCGGGACGGACCGTGACACCGGCGAACGACAAGGTCGCGGCCGACTCGGACAGGCAGCACCGCCACGCCGCGGTCGCCGAGCGGATCTCCTGCTCGACGATCAGCCGGGCGCCGTCGCCGGCGAGCGCCAGCTCACGCGCCCACGCCGCGGGGTCCCGCGCCGGGCCGGGCGTGACGAACCGGGCCTGCATGCTGCCGAACAGCTCGCCGGGCGCGGCGTACAGGCGTTGCACCAGCTTCTCCCGCACGCTCTCGAAGCCGGGTGGCACCAGCAACCATCCGGGCCGGCCGGCGTCGCCGGAGGTCAGGCCGAGCCGGTCGGCCGCGACCGTGAGGGCGCCGTCGGTCAGCGCCACCAGGTGATCGCGCAACCCGGTCCCGGTGACGAGCGCCGGTGACCCGCCGTAGACGAGGTGGCCGTGCGGGACCCGGCACAGCAATGACAGCGCCTCGGCCCCGCCGGCGCCGGAGCGGACCAGCGCGGCGTGCCGCAGGCCGGGCGGGCGCGGCGCTTCCACCGCGTCGACCGGCCCCTTCATCACGTGCCGGGCGAACAGCAGCGGGTCGTTGTCGAACACCTGCCACTGCCCCTGGTCGGGCCAGAACTCGATCGCCGCCCGGACCCGCCCCCGCGGGTAGCGGGCGGTGAGGACGGCCCGGCCGTCGCCGGTCAGCGCCTCGCCCCTGATCCGGGCGAAGGCCGCCGCCACCACGCCGGAGCGCAGGCGCAGCCGGGGCGCCAGCGGGGTCAGCGACCGTGAGGACGCCGGCCCGCGCGGCGGGGGTCTCGACGCGGGGCGCGACAGGGTGGTGCTGTCCAGGGCGCCGAGCGGGGTCACCGTCTTGGGGTCGTCCTCGTACGGCTCGGCCGGCCGGTCCAGCACCGCGGCCAGCCTCGACTGGACCTGCGGGACGTGACTGGTGCCGCCGGTGAGATAGAGCGCCGCGACGTCGCCACGCTCCAGCCCCGCATCCGCCAGCGCGGCCGTGAGCAGCCCGGCGACCTGGTCGACCTCGCCGGCGATCAGGGCGCTCAGATCGCTCGCGGTCACCATGAGCACGTCCTGCAGCCCGGCCGCGGCGATCGCTACGGGTGCCACGGTCGCGCCGTCCGACAGGGTGTGCTTCGCGCCCCGGATCAGTTCCCGCAGCGTCAGCACCGCGGCCAGGTTGGCCGGGTCGGCGAGGGCGGCGAGCAGGTCGTCGCGGCCGCGCGCCCGCAACTGCTCGTCCACCCAGGCGCGCATCCGCGAGTCGAACAGGTTCCCGCCGACCCGGGCGCCACGCTCGGCCAGCACCGTCCAGCGCGCCCGGCCGGGCTCGTCGGCCCGCAGGAGCGCGACGTCCGTCGTACCCCCGCCCAGGTCACACACCGCGACCACCGACCCGGCCGGCAGCGGACGCCCGCGCCGGAGCACATAGCGGGTCGCGGCCGCGACCGGCTCCGGCACCAGCGTGACCTGCGCCGGGTCCGCGACGATCCGGGCCCGGCGCGCGGCCTCGACCAGGACGTCGGTCAGCGTCGCCGACCACGCGGCCGGGTGGGTCAGGAACAGCCGGGCCGGCGGGGTGGGACCGGCCAGCTCCTGACCGCGCCGCAAAACCATGGTGAGCACCGCGGCGATCAGGTCGGCCACCTGCACGTCGTGGTCGCCCAGCCAGGTCTGACCGCCGCCGACCTCGTGCAGCAGCGCCTTGGGACTGGGCTCGAAGCCTTCCGGGTGCACCATCGCCCAGGACACCGCCTCGGCGCCCGCCTTGAGCTCTCCCGCCGGGGTCATCAGCACCGCGGAGGTCACCTGGTCGGCCGCCGAGGACAGCCGGACCACCTGGGCCGGCGCAGCACCCGACCGGTAGGCGGCAGCCGTGTTCGACGTGCCGAAATCGACGCCGAGATCCCACTCCGAAACCACCCGCACCCCCACTCGTTCTCAGGTCTGATGCCCCGGGCCCGGACAATGTTCCCGGGAACATCGCGACGATCCGGGCACTCCAACGTTCATGAGCGACCACGTGACCAACGACGACTGGCCCGAACCGGAAGCGCACATCACCATCGAGACGACCGGCGCCGACCCGCAGGTGTTCGACCTGGGTCCCGCCGTCCTCGACGCGATCCCGGGCGGCGGCCCCGACACCGCCGTCCAGCAGGATGAAGACCTCGTCATCCTGGCCGCCGACGTGGACGGCGACGGCCGGGCCGACAAGGTCATCGGTTACGACGCCACCACCGGTGAGCAGGCCTTCGACGCCGAACGTGACGACACCGCGGCCGGCGGGTGGCGGCCCGCGGCCGAACCCGGCGCCGAGCCGGCGCCGGTCGAGATCCCCCCGCGGTTCCGCGACATCCAGCCTCAGGGCACCGATTTGGTCGCCACGGCCCTGGCCTACACCAACCGGGCGGTCGCCGAGTCGGCGGCCGGCCTCTGGACCACCGCCTACCCGGGTGAGCCCTGGCCGACCGACGACACGGGAGCGCCGCACCGGCCGGAAACGCTGCTGCACTACATCGCCGGGGACGACAAGCTGCCGCAGGCGGTCTCCGAGGCCGCCGACGAGGCGGTGACGGACTACGAGAAGGCCATCGGCCACGCGATCTGAGGCCCGGCCGGCACGAGGAGGAGCTGGGCCGGTCCGACCCAGACTGGCCCAGCTCGCACGCCGCGCACATGGCCCGGGCCGCCGGACTGAGCCAGTCGTAGAGGTGGTCAGGTCGTGGAGACGGTCAGGGAGTGCTGACGGTGAACTGGCCGGCCCGGACCGAACCGCCCAGGGCCTGGGTGGCGTGGTTGAACAGGCCGAATCGGTAGCCCATGAAGAACCGCCAGTCGTTGGTCAGCGGGAAGGCCGGCCCCAGCGTGGTGAACGTGCTCCCGTTCGTGCTGTAGGAGAAGGTGGCGGTGCGGCCGGAGCCCGGCCGGATGTCGGCGCTGACCCGCAACCAGATCGGCCCGCCGCCGACCGTGGCGCCGGCTCGTTCGGCGCCGGTCCCGGTGGTGGACCAGCCGTTGGCAGACATGGTCAGCCCGTCGGTCATCGAGACCCGGGTGACGCCGTTGTCCTTGCGGAGGCCGATCCACGCCGAGGAGTCGCGCAGCATGGCCAGGCCGGCCCGGTCCCCGTTGGCCATGGCCGAGTGGTCGAGCTGCACCGTGGCGGTCGAGGACGGGCCTTGGATGCGACGGGTCAGGGTGTTGCGCGCGGCGTAGAGATCGTTGGTGACGGTGGCGGTCGACAGGGTCAGCCCGTTGTTCACGCTGAACTTCGTCGTGTCGGGGTTGTGGTTCCACTCGTACTGCGGGCCGAGCGTGCCGCCGGGGAACGAGTCGGCGCCGGTCATCGGCGCCAGCGGGTGCCACGGCAGGTTCGGCCGGGCATAGCTGGCCCCCCAGCGGCCGTTGACGGTCTGCAGGACCGGCCACCCGTCGCCGCTCCAGGTGATCGGGGCGAGGGTGGGCATGCGCCCGCCCGGGTACGCGTCGGTGAAGGCCATGTACCACCAGTCGCCGTTCTGGGTCTGCACCAGCCCGCCCTGGTGCGGGACGCCGCCGCCGGTGATCGGACCGGGCAGGTCGAGCAGGACCTGCCGTTGCTCGTACGGGCCCCACGGGCTGGTCGACCGCAGCACGTACTGACCGTTGGCCGGGCGGGTCAGCCAGATGTAGTAGTAGTTGCCCCGCTTGTACATCCGCGCGCCTTCGAGCGTGCCGATGCTCGCCGGCGTCTGATAGACCGCCTGCGAGCGCACCTCCGCGGTCAGGTCGGGGGAGAGCTGGGCGACGCTGATGGTGCCGTTGCCGTACGCGACGTAGGGGGTGTCATTGTCGAAGAGCAGCCCGGCGTCGTAGTAACACTTGTTGATGCGGGCCTTCTTGCTCCAGCCGTTCCCGGCCGAGGCCGAGGTGTAGACGTAGGTGCGGTTGAACTCGGTGCAGCCCAGCCAGTAGTAGGTGTTGCGGGCCGGCCGGTAGTTGAACGCCGAGGCCCAGATGCCTTTGACGTACGCCCGCCCGCCGGTCAGGTCGTAGGCGCTCGAGTCGAAGTCGAGCCGGGGCACGGAGTGTCCGGCGTACTCCCAGTTCACCAGGTCGTAGGAGCGCAGGACCGGCGCGCCCGGCGAGTAGTGCATGGTCGACGCCGAGTAGTAGTAGACGTCACCGACCCGGATGATGTCGCCGTCGGCGAAGTCCTGCCACACCACCGGATTGCTGAACGTGGACGGTGCGGCCGGGGCCGCGCCGCCGATGACCAGGGCGAGCACCGCGGCGATCCAGAGCTTCACCGCGACCACCTCTGATTGGCGGCGGCGGTGCAGGTCCACAGCAGCACGGCGGTGCCGTTGGCGGTCAGGTTGCGGTCGACGTCCAGGCACAGCCCGGAGGCGGCGCCGCGGACGGTGCCGTCGGAGTTGATCGTCCACTGCTGATTGCTGCCGCCGTTGCAGTCCCAGAGCTGCGCCTTCGCGCCCGCGCCGGCGTTGAGCGGGGCGTCGAGGCACTTGCCGAGCGCCTGGATGGTCGGGCCGGTCACGGTCCAGCGCTGGTTGGCGCCGCCGTTGCAGTCCCAGATGACCGGCTGGGTGCCGTTCGCCGTCGCGCCGTCCGGCACGTCCAGGCAGCGCCCGGACGCGGCGCTGACCAGGGCGGCGCCGCTCGGCGGCGGGGTGGTGGCGCCGCCGCTGACCCGGTAGACGACGGTGCCGTGCCCCGGCACGCTCGCGGCGATGGCGCCGGTGCTGCCGCTGGTGGCGCCGGTCCACGCCTCGCGCAGGGTGAAGGAGTTGCCGCTCTTGCCCACCGCGGCCGCGGTGGTCGAGATCGTGGTGGCGCCGCTGCCCTGGTTGAACAGGGCGACCGCCACGTCGCCGTCGGCGAGCCGCTTGGCCAGCACCCGGCGGGTGCCGTCGTTCGACACCTGGGTCGCCTGCAACCCGAGGCTGTCCTGGTTGATCGCGATCAGGTCCTGGTTCTTCAGGATGGTCTGGGTGGCCGCGTTCATCGACCGGATGTCATTGCCGGCGATCAGTGGCGCGGCCAGCATCGCCCACAGCGCGAAGTGGCTGCGCATCTCGGTGTCGGTCATGCCGCCCCGGCCGACCTCCATCATGTCCGGGTCGTTGAACCCACCGGGGGCGGCGTAGCCGGCCAGCGGCACGGTCACGTTGACGATGTTCTGGATGCCCATCGGGTACCCGTTGGACTGGCCGGTGTCCCAGGCGTTGGTGATGTCCTCGGTGGTGCGCCACAGGTTGGCCACGTCGCCCCAGTCGCGCTGCGGGCCGGTCTTGGCGTGCACGCTGTTGGAGTTGATGCTGTAGACGATCGGCCGGCCGGTCGCCGCGAGCGCGTCACGCATCTTGGCGAAGGTCCGCACCTGGTCGTCGATGGTGCCGGTGGGGGAGCACCAGTCGTACTTCAGGTAGTCCACACCCCAGGCGGCGAACTGCCGGGCGTCCTGGGTCTCGTGGTTGAGGCTTCCGGTCGCGCCGGGGTAGCTGCCGAAGTACTGGGCGCAGGTGCGGTCCAGCGGGCCCTGGTAGATGCCGAACTTCAGGCCCTTGCCGTGCAGGTGGTCACCGAGCGCCTTCATCCCGCTCGGGAACCGGCCGGGATCGCCCTGCAGGTTCCCGGCCGAGTCGCGGTTCGGGTTGAACCAGCAGTCGTCCACGACCACGTACCGGTAACCCAGGTCCCGCATCCCGCTGCTGACGATCGCGTCGGCCATCTGCCGGATCAGGGTCTCGTTGATGTTGCAGCCGAAGGTGTTCCAGCTGTTCCAGCCCATCGGCGGGGTGCGGGCGACCCCGTTCTCGAGGGCGTGCGCGGCGGGGGCGCCGACGACCGCGGGGATGCCCGAGAACAGCAGCACCCCCGCCGCGATGAGGGCCTTCCACGTCCGCACGGTCAGCTCCCTTGGCAGACGGGCGTCGCGGTGGGCGGGGCGCCGGTGCCCTGGAAGCCGAACTCGGTGGTGCCGCCGGCCGGGACCCGGCCGTTGTAGCCGACGTTGGTGAAGGTGCTGCCGGAGACGGTCGCGTTCCAGGCGTTGGTGATCGTGCCGCCGGAGGGCAGGGACACGCTGACCGTCCAGCCGGTGAGCGCGCTGCCGCCGGCGTTCACCCGCACGCTGGTGGTGTAGCCGCCGGTCCAGGCGTTCGGGGTGAGCGTCGCGGTGCAACCCGCGCCGGGCTCGGGCTCAGGCTCGGGCTCCGGGTCGGGGTCGGGGGTGGCGCCGCCGGCGTTCAGAGCGTTCAGGACCGAGGTGTACGCGGCCTTCTTGTTGCCGTTGCCGTCGAACAGCAGGGGGTTGTCGCTGCGCCAGGAGTCGCTGTCGCGGATGCCCCAGACCGTGATGCCGGTGCAGCGGGAGACGGCCAGGCAGGCGCGGGTCACGGTGGCGAAGATGTTCGCCTGGTTGCCGCCCTGCTGGACGTCGAGTTCGGTGATCTGGACGTCGACGCCGAGGTCGGCGAAGCGCTGGATGTTCTGCTGATAGGTGGAGTCGATCGTGGTGCCCAGGTGGGACTGCAGGCCGACGCAGTCGATCGGCACGCCGCGGGACTTGAAGTCGCGGACCATGTTGTAGATGCCGGTGCTCTTGGCGTTGATCCCGTCGGTGTTGTAGTCGTTGTAGCAGAGCTTGGCGTTCGGGTCGGCGGCCCGTGCGGCGCGGAACGCGGCTTCGATCCAGTCGTTGCCGGTGCGCTGCAGATTGGAGTCGCGGCGGCCGCCGCTGCCGCCGTCGGCGAACGCCTCGTTGACGACGTCCCAGGCGTAGATCTTGCCGCGGTAGTGGGTGGCGACCTGGGTGACGTGGTTGATGGCCGCGTTGCGCAGGGCCGAGCCGGACATGCCCTGGGCCCAGCCGGGCTGCTGGGCGTGCCAGAGCAGGGCGTGCCCGCGGACCTTGGCGCCGATCGCCTGGCCCTGGGCCAGGATGCGGTCGCCGTTGGTGTAGGTGAACCGGCCCTGCTGGGGCTCGGTGGCGTCCCACTTCATCTCGTTCTCGGGGGTGACCGCGTTGAACTCGGTGGACAGGATGCGGGTGTAGGTCGAGTCGCCGAGCCGGCCGGCCGCGATGGCGGCGCCGTAGTAGCGACCGGTCTGTGCCGCCGAGGCGCCGAGCGTGGTGGCGGCCCAGGCATTGCCGGCGACGGCGATGCCGGCCGTCGCGGCGGCCAGGGCGGCCGCCGCGGCCAGGAACTTGCGAGGCATGGGTGATCCTTTGGTCGTGGGCGCGAGGGGCGTCTTGGGAGCGCTCCCATCGAGTCACCAATGTTGCCAAGAAGTTTCCGGAAAGCACAACAAGGGCGCCGTCCGGCGCGGGCGCCGATCCGCTCGGCCGGATCGGCGCCATATCGCTCTGACCAGGGCTCCTGACCCGCGACGACCTCGGGCGGCAGGTCTCCGTAACGGTTTTTCAGGGGTGAAGGTGGGAACGCCGATTACGGTTTCACGACCGGAGGGTGGGGCGGTAGACGACCTCCAGGGTGCCGCCGTCGAGCGTGCGGCTCTCCAGCAGTTCCAGGTCGAAGTCGTCCGCGCCGCCGAGGATCGGGCTGGTCCCGGTGCGGCCGGAGACCACCGGGAAGATCGTCACCTGCAGCCGGTCGACCAGCCCGGCGGCCATCAACGCCCAGTTCAGCGACAGGCTGGCCGGCGAGCGCAGCGGGACGTCCGACTCGTTCTTGAGGCGGGTGACGATGTCCACCGCGTCGCCGCTGACGATGGTGGCGTCCGGCCAGCCCAGCGTGTCGGTCAGCGTGGACGAGATCACCGTGGCCGGCGCGCGCATCGTCCGGACGTTCCACTCGTCCAGGGAGAGGGGATCGATGCCCGAGGTCATGATCTCGGCGGTCTCCCGGAAGGTGGTGGCGCCGAAGACCATCCGCGGCTCGGGATCGAACAGCGAGGCCCGGTGTGCGAGCAGTTCGGGACCCTGCTTGCTCCAGTAGCCACCCCAGTCGGCGCCCTCGGTGTAGGAGCCGTATCCGTCGAGCGTGGAGAACACGTCCCAGGTGTAGACAGCAGTCATGTCAGTTCCCTTCCTTATTTCTCGGTCACCCCTTCCACGAACCGGGGCGGCCCGATCCGACACGCGGTCACCCGGTTGATTGCCGCCAGCGCAGGTTGAGCTCGGCGGGCGTCGGCGCCGCGGCCGCGGGGGTGCTTCCGGTGCGGAGCCCGTCGAGCAGGATCGTCAGGTAGCGCTGCCGCAGCTGCGTGGTGCGCCCGGGATCGGGCACCCGGATCGCCGCGCACATCTCGAGCAGCATGGCCAGGTCGCCGCTGGTGGCGTCGGCGCGCATGGCGGGGTGGGCGCGCTGGAACAGGGCCTCGGCGAGTTCGCCCGCGCGTACGGCGTCGGCGTTCATCTCGTCGGTCGGGGTGAACGTGCCGGCCAGGTGCACGGTGAGGGAGTGGACGTCGGCGCTGACCACGCCGCGCAGGAAGGTCTCGAAGGCGGCCCATCCGTCCGGGTTCCCGGCGGCGTGCTCGGCCTCGGCGAGGTAGGTGCGCAGGCCGTCGTGGCAGAGGGTGCGCAGGAGGTCTTCCTTGCTCGGGTAGCGGCGGTAGAGGGCGCTGATGCCGACACCGGCGCGTTCGGCGACGGCCGAGATCGGGGCGCGGGGGTCGGCCAGGAAGACCTCGCGGGCGGCGGCCAGGATCGCCTCGTGGTTGCGGATCGCCTGCTGGGCACGGCCGGATGTCGGGCTGGGCATGGCGCCAGGATAGCCGAACGGAACGAAGTATTCCGCTCCGCGTCAGATGGTGCTAGGCTGAATCTCGACCGGAACAGACCATTCCGTTCCGTACGCAGAGGAGTGTGTTGTGAGCGAGATCCGCCCGTTCCAGATCGCCATCCCGCAGGCCGAGCTCGATGACCTGCACGATCGACTGATGCGCACCCGCTGGACCCCGGAGATCCCCGGCCAGGGCTGGACCCGCGGCGTCCCCGTCGACTACTTGCGCGACCTCGCCACCTACTGGGCCGAGGGGTACGACTGGCGCGCCGCCGAGGCCGCCCTCAACCGCCTGCCCCAGTTCGTCACCGAGGTCGACGGGCAGACCGTGCACTTCGCGCACCTCCGCTCGGCCGACCCGGCCGCGACACCGCTGCTGATCAGCCACGACTGGCCCGGCTCGTTCGCGCTCTACCTGCCGGTCGTCGAGGCGCTGCGCGAGCACTTCCACCTGGTCCTGGTCAGCAACCCGGGCGTCGCGTTCTCCGGCCCGCTCACCGACGCCGGCTGGAACACCACCCGGAGCGCGGCCGCCCTCAACGAGATCATGGCCCGGCTCGGCTACGACCGGTACGGCGTCCAGGGCACCGGCGGCGGCGCCGGGATCGCCGTCGAGATGGGCCGGCAGGCGCCCGACCGGGTGATCGGGATCCACGTCAACGGCCACCTCACCTTCCCGTCCGGCGACCCCGCCGACTTCGACGGCCTCACCGGCGCCGAACAGGACCGGCTGCGCCGGCTCCAGGAGTTCCGCGACGACAGGATGGGCTTCAACGCCATCCAGTCGACCCGGCCGCAGACGCTCGCGTTCGGGCTGCACGACTCGCCGGTGGGTCAGCTCGCCTGGATCGTCGAGAAGTTCAAGGAATGGACCGACCCCTCCGCCGAGCTGCCCGACGACGCCGTCGACCGCGACCTGCTGCTGACCAACGTGAGCCTCTACTGGTTCACCGGCACCGCCGGCTCGTCGGCCAACCTCTACTGGGAGACTGCACACGACCCGGGCGCCTGGGCGCCGAAGGGGAAGTCGACGGTTCCGCTCGGCGTCGCGCTCGGCGTAACCGACATCACCGTCCGGCGTTTCGCCGAGCGGGACAACCCGGTCACCCACTGGACCGAACTGCCGGCCGGCGGCAACTTCCTGCCGGCGGAGCAGCCCGGCCTCTTCGCCGAGGACGTCACCGCCTTCTTCCGTACCCTCGCGTGACGAAGCGGTGCGCCGGCCGGCCGTGATGGGCGGGCCGCCGCGGTGGCACACGTTGCCGAATGTCGTCGCCGAGCGCGATCCGCGGGGAGCTCATCAGACGATGAACGGGATGCCGGTGAGGCGCTCGCTGTCACGCCACAGGGCGGCCCCGGTGGCCCGGTGGTCGGCGCCGCGGGGCAGGCGGGCCGGCCTGGGCGGGCCGGAGTCCTGCCGGCGCCCGGCCGGTCCGATGAAGGCGCCGCTCTCCACCGCGGGGCTGGTCGCGGCACAGAGCGAGGGCCAGGCCGCGCCCTCGGGTGAGCCCATCGCCAGCCGCCCGAGCAGCGGCATGAGCAGCCGGGCGGCCAGGCCCTGGGAGTGTTGCTGAAGGTTGGTCAGGGCCGCGCCCGGGTGCACGGCGACCGCGGTCATCGAGGTGCCGGCCAGCCGGCGCGCGAGTTCGACGGTGAACACGATGTTGGCCCGCTTCGATTTCGCGTAGGCGCCCATCGGCCGGTACTTCTGTTCGCTCATCAGGTCGGTCAGCTCGCCGGCTCTGCGACGCCGGCCTGGCTCACCCCGGCGTGCTGCGCTTCGTGGCCTGGTATCAGCTCGAGCGGGGCGAGCCGGCCGCCCGGCGGGCCTCGACCACCGCCGCGATGGCCGACAAGGTCGCGGCGATCGCTCAGGCCCAGAGCCGGGGCGTCGTCACCGACCACATCGCGGCGGGCGAGATCCTCGCGCTCGTGCTGGCCCTGGCCAACATGTGGCAGCTGCGCGAACCGGAATTCCTCGACCTGGTCGAACCGGGCCGCCGCCGCGCCGCCGTGGTCGAAGCGGTCCGCCGCCTGACCGCCCCGCCGGGCACCTAGGCCTTGGAAGACGGCTCATCCGGTGGCCGGTTCGGGGCACTTGTCGACCGGCTGGACGGATATTGCGGTGGTCAGATCGTTCGTGACCTCGCCGGCCTTGGTCTTCGGCACCACGGTGCCCCGGGTGAGCCGCACGACGGCGCCGCAGGCGACCCCGGCGGGCGTGGTGACCCGCAACGCCGGCTTGGGCTTCTCCGGGCCGTTCCAGGTGGCGCCGACCGCGGCGAGCTGGCCGACGTCCGCCCGGCCCTTGATCAGGCTGAAGCCGATCAGGGCCGTGAGCAGCGCGCCGAGGCCGTTGCGCCAGGCCGTTGCCGCCTCCCGGCCCCGCGGCAGCTCGGTACGCAGCAACCGGTCCCGGTGCTGGACCCGGCGCAGATCGTCGAGCGTCGCCGGGCCGGGTCCCGGTGCGATGCTGAACCGGCTCCCGGTGGCGTGGCCGGTTGCCGCTGGATCGTTCACCGCGGTACGGCCGAGATGGTCAACGTCCAGTAGGCGCCGCAGCCGGGCCGACCCTCCGGGCGGTGGGGGTGGTCGGCGTCGCAGGTGCACATCATGGGTTCCACATGCTCGAGCAGGGCCGGTCGGTGTTGTGGACCCAGTCGCTGCACCTTCGCGGTGACCTCACCGAGCTCGGCGAGCGCAGTCCCGAGCTGTTCGCGGCCCTCCAGCGGGTTCGTGACGAACTGGAGCGTTTCCCGGACGACCGCCGTTGATCACGACCGAGGTGGTTCAGGTGGTGGACAGCAGGCGGCTCAACCATGCGGCACGGGTACGGCGGGCGCCGGCCGAGATCGGGGCGGCCGGGAACAGGGCGTCGAAGCCGTGGAAGCCGCCGTCCCAGATGTGCAGTTCGGCGCGCCCGCCGGCGGCCCAGATCCGGTACGCGTGGGCGACGTCCTCGTCGCGGAAGACCTCGGCCGAGCCGGCGTCGATGTAGGCGGGCGGCAGATCGGAGAGGTCGGCGGCGAGCGCGGGTGACACATACACGGGAACGTCGCCCTCGATGCCGTCGAGCACGGACCGCCAGCCGAACTCGTTCATCGCGCGGGTCCAGACGCCCGGCTCGCCGGCGAACTGGCGGCTCGACGCGCTCCGGTTGCGGTGGTCGAGCATCGGCCCGATGAGCACCTGGCCGGCGATCGCCGGGCCGCCACGGTCACGGGCCATCAGGGTGATCCCGGCGGCGAGGCCGCCGCCCGCGCTGAGGCCGGCCACGACGACGCGCCGCGGGTCGATGCCGAGCTCGGTCGCGTGCTCGAGCGTCCAGGTCAGGCCGAGATAGCAGTCGTCGACCAGGGCGGTGCCCCGGGCTTCGGGGGCCAGCCGGTAGTCCACCGAGACCACGACGGCGCCGAGGTCGCTCAGCCAGTCGAGCGGGATGTCCAGTTGCGAGTACCGGTTGCCCATGACCATGCCGCCGCCGTGGATCCAGTAGACGCACGGCGCCGAGGCGGCCGGCGCCGCGGGACGCAGGACGGTCAGCGGCATCGTGGTTGCCGGCGGACCGGCCGACCAGGAACACGACGCAGTCCGGGTGCGACAGTGACGGCGCGGCCAGCAGCAGCCGGATCACCTCGTCGCTGTGACCCGGAGCGGCTGTCATGGTGGCGTGGAATCCGTGCCCGACGATCATCTGATTCTCCTGGCTCGTGCGGCGTGGCGATCTGTGTGTGGTTCCACCATGACTCGCTGAACAGCCGAAACGTTAGATCGATCCTTCTCCGCTCTTGCACGATCCTGTCGCGCTCACCGCGGCGTACGGATCCCTGATCTTGATCGAAGTGGTTTGACACCGGGTTCCCGCCAGCTAACATCCGTCAATGCGTAGTCGCGTTCTGACGGTGCTTCTTCTTGTGCTCGCCCTTCTGATGCCGGCCTCGGTCGCGTCCGCCCGCGGTGTCGTGGCCGATCTGGCGACGCGGCTCGCCGCGATCCCCGGCATGACGGTCGTGTCGCGCACCGAACCCACCGGATACCAGTTCTTCGTGCTGACCTACCGTCAGCCGGCCGACCACCGGCACCCCGGCGGCGGCACCTACGAGCAGCGGCTCACCCTGCTGCACCGGGCCGACGACGCGCCCGTCGTGCTCGCCACCAGCGGTTACGGCCTGCCGGCCACGCCCGGGCCGTCGCGTACCGAGCCCACCACGCTCCTGAACGCCAACCAGGTCTCGGTGGAACATCGCTTCTTCAGCCCGTCGCGCCCCGCTCCGGCCGACTGGTCCGACCTGAACATCTGGCAGGAGGCCAGCGACGAGCACCGCATCGTCCAGGCCTTCAAGGCCATCTACGCCGGCAAGTGGATCCAGACCGGTGGCAGCAAGGGCGGCATGACGTCGGTCTACCACCGGCGCTTCTATCCGAACGATGTGGACGGCGTGGTCGCCTACGTCGCCCCGAACGACCCGCTCAACGAGCTCGACGGCGCGTACGACCGGTTCTTCGCCACGGTCGGCGACCCGGCCTGCCGCAGCGCGCTGAACGGCGTACAGAAGGAAGCTCTGAAGCGCCGTGACCGCCTGGTGCCGATGCTGCAGGCGGATGCCGCGGCGAACGGCTGGACGTTCACCCGGACGCTGGGCACGGCCGACCGGTCGCTGGAGCTGACCGTGCTGGACACGGTGTGGGCGTTCTGGCAGTACCTGGGAACCTCGTCCTGTGCCGGCGTGCCGCCCGCCACGGCCACCGACCAGCAGCTGTACGACTGGATCGACGCGGTCGCGAGCTGGTCGTTCTACACCGACCAGGGCCTGGAGTACTACTGGCCGTACTACTACCAGGCGGCCACCCAGCTCGGCTGGGCCGACCTGCGCTTCGACCACCTGCGCGGGTTGCGCCGGTACCCCGGGCTCTACACGGCGAACTCGGCCCTGCCCCGAGAGCTGCGCAAGCCGCACAACCCGCTGCCGATGATCGATGTGGACCTGTGGGTGCGCACGCTCTCGCAGCGCATGATGTTCGTCTACGGCCAGAACGACCCGTGGAGCGCCGAGCGCTTCGCCCCAAGCCGGCGTGACTCCTATCTGTACGTCGCACCGGGCGCCAACCACGGCGCGAGGATCGCCGGGCTGAACCCGGCGGACTCCGCGGCGGCGACGGCCACGCTGCGGCGCTGGGCCGGTGTCTCGACCGCGACCGCGGAGCTCCGCACCGTCCCGCTGCCGTTGGACGACATGCTCCCGACGCGCGGCGCCCGGAGGTAGCGCGAGGTAGTACGACCGAGAAGCCGGCGGGTCCGTGACGGGCCCGCCGGCTTCTTCGTGCTCGCCATTCCAATCGCGACATTCCTCGGACTGACCCTTGCCACTGACTGTGACCCATGGCACAGTCAGTGGCACCCAGTGCCGTACATCGATGTATCGGCGGCACAGAGTGCTGGGTCAGGAGGGTTCGGACATGAGTCGAATGCTGCGGGTGGCGCTGGCGACCGCGTTGGTGGGCGCCACGATGGTCGTCGGGCCGGCGCCCGCCACGGCCACGGTGAGCGCGGTCCCGCGATGCGCCGAGCTGGCCGGGAAAGAGATCCCGTCCTCGGTGATCAGCCTGCCGACCCGCGGTGGCCGCGTCGAGTCGGCCGCCTTGGTGACCCAGGTCGTGAGTGGCCGGACCGTGGAGTACTGCGACGTGCGCGCGGCGCTCTTCCCGAAGGATCCGTCCGCTCCGGACATCCGGCTGCGGATCGGCCTGCCGGTCGGCTGGAACCGCGACACGATGATGTTCGGCGGCGGCGGATACAACGGCACCATCCCCGACATCGCCCAGAACGTGCCGTTCGGCCGCCCCGACCAGCCGACGCCCCTGGCTCGGGGATATGCGACGTACGCGAGCGACTCCGGACACCAGGCCGGTCCCGCGGCGTCGCTGGACGGGTCCTTCGGCCGCAACGACGAGGCGCTCCGGAACTTCGCCGCCGGCGACGCGCTCAAGAAGACCCACGACGCCGCCCTGTACCTGGTCCGTCATGGCTACGGCGTACGTCCCGGCCGGGCGTACTTCGCGGGCGGATCGACCGGCGGTCGTGAGGCTCTGGTCGTCGCGCAACGGTGGCCGGACGCCTTCGACGGCGTCATCTCGGCCTACCCGGCCTGGAACAACATGGCCGAGGCCCTGTATCTCGGGTACCTCGCGCAGGTGATGTCCCGTCCCGGCGCGTTCCCCGGGCCCGACAAGCAGACCCTCCTCTACAACAGCGTCATGGCGGCCTGCGACGGCCGGGACGGTGTCGAGGACAAGGTCATCTCGAATCTCGGCGGCTGCCACTTCGACCCCCGGGTGCTTCGCTGCCCCCGAGGCGCCGACACCGGGCCCACCTGCCTCTCCGACCCGCAGATCGCCTCGGTGACCGCCGCGTCCACCCCGTTCAGCTGGCCGTACCGGATCGCCAGCGGCGAGCGGTACTACCCCGGCTTCCCGTTCCTCTCCGGCGCCGACATGAGGACGCCGTATCTCGGGTTCGGCGTCACCGCACCCGCCAACCCCATGCCACCCACGAGCGCGTACGGCTTCCAGTACTGGGACCAGTGGGTCAAGTACTTCCTGACCAGGGACCCCGGCTACAACTCCCTCGACGTCGACCCGCGGCGCCCCGGGAAGTGGTTTCCCCGGATCAGCTATCTCTCCACCATCCAGGACCGCAACAACGTGGACCTCCGCCCCTTCGCGCGTTCCGGCGGACGGCTGATCCTGATGCACGGTTCCGCGGACGAGCTCGTCTCCCATCGCTCCACCAACGACTACTACCGGCGCGTGCTCGCCAAGGTCGGCGCCCGGCCGACGAACGAATTCATGCGGTACTACCTCGCGCCGGGTGCGAATCACGCCAACTTCGGGGCGCCGGCGTTCGCCGCCACCTGGGACTCGCTGACCGCCCTGGAGCAGTGGGTGGAGGACGGGCGGCCGCCGGCCCGACCGGTGGTGCAGGACCCCAGGGACGGCCGGACCCGCCCGCTCTGCGAGTACCCGCGCTGGCCGAGATACCGGTCGGGCGATCCCGACCTCGCGCAGAGCTTCGTGTGTTCGCAGTGACCTCGACCGACAACCGGCCGGAAGGGGGCCGGGTGGCGGTACGCACGCGGGCGCTGACCAAGGTGTTCCGGGGCTTCCGCGCGGTCGACTCGGTGGACCTCGAGGTCCGCGAGGGCACCGTGCACGCGCTGGTCGGTCCCAACGGCGCGGGCAAGACCACCCTGTTCAACCTGCTGACCGGCTTCCTGTCACCGACGTCCGGGGCGATCATGGTGTTCGACGAGGACATCACCGGCCGGCCGCCCGAGCAGGTCGCGCGCCGGGGCGTGGCCAGGTCGTTCCAGATCACCAGCCTCTTCGAGACGCTGACCAGTCGCGAGCACGTGGAACTCGCTCTTCAGGGCCACGGCAGCCAGGGGTTCCGGTTCTGGCGGTCGGAGAAGCTGCTGGGCCGGCACCGGGCCCGTGTGGACGAGCTGCTGTCCCAGGTGGGACTGATGTCGCTGGCGGACAAGCAGGTCGGACTGCTCGCGTACGGCCAGAAGCGCGCGCTGGAGCTGTCCCTGGTGCTGGCGCTGGACCCACCGGTGATGCTCCTCGACGAGCCGACGGCCGGGATGGGGATCGAGGATGTCGACCGCACCATCGAGCTGGTCCGCCGGATCGCGGCCGGCCGCACCGTGGTGTTCGTCGACCACAACATGCATGTCGTCGGCAGCCTGGCCGACCGGGTGACGGTGCTGCAGCAGGGCAAGGTGCTGGCCGAGGGCCGCTACGACGAGGTCCGCGACGACGAACGGGTGATCACCGCGTACTTGGGCGAGGCCGACCATGCTTGAGGTCACCGGTCTGAAGGCGTGGTACGGGCAGGCGCAGGCGTTGCACGGGGTGGACGTACGCGTGGGCGAGGGCGAGGTCGTCTCGCTGGCCGGGCGCAACGGGGCCGGCAAGACCACCCTGGTGCGCTGCCTGATCGGCCTGCACCGGCAGGTCGCCGGCACCGTCCGTCTGCACGGCCGGGACGTCACTGGCCTGCCCGCGCACCGGCGGGCCCGCGCCGGCATGGGCTGGGTCCAGGACGACCGCGGCATCTACGCCGGCCTGACGGTGGAGGAGAACCTGCTGCTCCCGCCCAGGGTCTCCGACCGGGCCTGGCCGCTGGACCGGGTCTACGAGGCGTTCCCCGTGCTCGCCGAGCGGCGCAAGGCGTCGGGCACCACGCTGTCCGGCGGGGAGCAGCAGATGCTGGCCATCGCCCGGGTGTTGCGGACCGGGGCCCGTCTGCTGCTCATGGATGAGCCCTCCGAGGGCCTGGCTCCGGTGGTGGTGGCCCGGATCGGGGAGATCATCCGCGAGATCAAGGCCGGCGGCGCCGGCGTGCTGCTCATCGAGCAGAACGTCAAGTTCGCGGCCACCGTCGCCGACCGGCACTACCTGCTCAGCCAGGGCCGGATCGTGGAGACCCTGGACAACTCCGAGTTCCGGCGGCGCGAGGGCGACCTCCTCAAACACCTCGGCATCTGACCACTGTGGAGAAAATCATGATGAGCAAGCGAATCTGGGCCGGCGTCCCGGCCATGACGGTCGTCCTGCTTCTCGGCGCCTGCGGTGGCGGAGGCCCCGGTGGGTCGGGTGGCGCCTTCTCGGGGGACAAGCTGGTGCTGGCGGTGCTCAACGACCAGTCCGGGGTCTACAAGGACGCGTCCGGGCCGAACTCCGTCAAGGCGGTCAAGATGGCCGTCGCCGACTACCAGAAGAAGTACGGCGACAAGGCGGTCGTCAAGAAGATCGAGGTGACCTCGACCGACCACCAGAACAAGCCGGACATCGCCAACACCAAGGCCGCGGAGCTGTACGAGCGCGGGGGAGCGGACGTCATCCTGGACGTGCCGACCTCGTCCGCCGCCCTGGCCGTCGCCAACCAGGCGAAGACCCACAAGAAACTGTTCCTCGACGTGAGCGCGGCGACCACCGCGCTGACCGGCGCCCAGTGCAACAAGTACACCTTCCAGTGGGCGTACAACACGTACCTGCTCGCCAACGGCACCGGCACGACGGTCACCCAGAGCGGCGGCAAGAAGTGGACGATCATCTTCCCCGACTACGAGTTCGGGCAGAACATGACCAAGTCCTTCACCGACGCGATCACGAAGGCGGGTGGCGCGGTTCAGGAGACCATCCCGACGCCGTTCCCGAACGAGAACTTCGCGACCTTCCTCACCAAGGCCGGCAGCAGCAATCCCGACGTGATCGGCACGATGCACGCCGGCGGTGACCTGATCAACCTGGTCAAGCAGTTCAACGAGTCGGGGCTGAAGGACAAGGGCGTCGAGCTGGCCGTCGGGCTGATGGTCATCAACGACATCCACTCGCTGGGCGTGGAGCAGTTCGCCGGCACGCTGTTCACCGACCCCTGGTACTGGAACATGGACGCCGAGGCACGCGCCTGGGCCGACCGGTTCCTGGCCGAGACCGGCAACCGCCCGAGCTTCGAGCACGCCGGCAACTACTCCGCGGCGCTGCAATACCTGGAGGCGGTCCAGGAGGCCGGCACCGACGACACCGACGCGGTGGTCGGGAAGCTCGAGGGCAAGAAGGTCAACGACGTGTTCCTGCGCAACGGCGAGATCCGCGCCAAGGACCACTCGGTCGTCCACGACGCCAACCTGGCCCGGGTCAAGAAGCCGGCCGACGTGAAGGAGCCCTGGGACTACGAGGAGATCGTGACCAAGATTCCGGCGGCCAAGGGGTTCCCGCCGGCCGAGGCGTCCGGCTGCTCGATGAAGCCATGAGCGCGGTTCTCCAGTACGTCGTACAGGGACTGGCGGCCGGCAGCTTCTACGCGCTGGCCGCCCTGGGACTGGCGGTCATCTTCGGGGTGCTGGGCGTGGTGAACTTCGCCCACGGCGCGTTCTACATGCTCGGCGCGGTCGCCACCGCCGTCCTGCTCGACACCCTCGGTCTCACGCTGTGGTGGTCGCTGCTGGTGGTGCCGGTGCTGATGTTCGTCTTCGGCGTCGTGGTGGAGCGGCTGCTCGTCCAATGGCTGCTCCGGCTCGACCCGCTCTACAACCTGCTGCTCACCTTCGGCCTCACCCTGGTCCTCGTCGAGCTGGTCAAGCAGCGGTACGGCGTCTCCGGGCTGCCGTACCAGCTTCCGGGCGGGCTCACCGGACGCGTCGACCTGGCCGGCGTGGTGCTGCCGCGCTACCAGCTGTTCGTCCTGCTGTTCTCGGTGGCGGTCTGTGTGCTCGTCTGGCTGATGATGACGCGGACCAGGGTCGGCATGATCGTCCGGGCCTCGACCGAGAAGCCCGAGCTTGCCCGGGCCCTGGGCATCAACGTGGGTCGCTGGGTGACGCCGGTCTTCGGCTTCGGCGTCGCGCTCGCCGGCCTGGCCGGGGTGCTCGCGGCGCCGTTCCGGGCGATCACCGCCGACATGGGCAACAACTTCGCCATCATCCTGTTCGCGGTCGTCGTCATCGGCGGGCTCGGGTCGATCCTCGGTGCGGTGGTCGCGGGCTTCCTGGTGGGCCTGGTCGAGGCGTTCGGGCAGGCGTACGCCCCGACGTTCGCCCAGATCCTCATCTTCGTCCTGATGGCCCTGATCATCCTGGTCCGGCCGGCCGGGCTGTTCGGACGTAAGGAGGCGACGGCATGACGCAGTCCGCGGTTACCGAGGCTCCGGTCACCGGTGCGGACGCGCCCCCCGCGGGACGCGACCCGAAGGTGCGGTGGATCCTGCTGGCCGCCGGCCTGGTGACCGCGCTGGCGCTGCCCTGGTTCGTCTACCCGCCGGTCGCGATGGACATCGTGGCGCTGGCGCTGTTCGCGATCGCCCTGGACATCCTGCTCGGCTACGCGGGCCTGCTCTCCTTCGGACACGCGGCGTTCTGGGGCAGCTCGGCCTACGTCGCCGGCCTGATCGCGACGCACTACGGCGTGCCGTTCCCGGTGGCGGTCGTCGGCGGCGCGGTGTTCGCGATGATTCTCGCCATTCCCATCGGGTACATGTCGGTGCGCCGGTCCGGGATCTACTTCGCGATGGTGACGCTCGCCTTCGCGCAGATGGTCTACTTCATCGGCTACCGGTGGAGCGACCTGACCGGTGGCGAGAACGGGCTGCAGGGCGTACCCCGCTCCTTTTTCGGCATCGAGCTGGTGGAGACCCAGTCGTTCTACTTCTACTACGCGGCCCTGCCGATCCTGCTGTTCGGCATGTGGGCGGCCTGGCGGATCGTGCACTCGCCGTTCGGCCGGGTCCTGGTGTCGATCCGCGACAACACCCAGCGGGCCCGGGCGCTCGGCTACGAGGTGGAGAAGTACAAGCTCATCGCCTTCGTGCTGTCGGCCGGGCTGACCGGCCTGGCCGGCGGGGTGTTCGCCATCAGCCACGGTTTCGTCGCGCTGACCGAGCTGCACTGGAGCACCTCGGGCGATGTTGTTCTGATGACGGTGCTGGGCGGCATCGGCACGCTGTGGGGCGGAATCGTGGGCGCGTTCCTGACCGTGATGCTGGCCGACTACCTCGCCTCGTCCGGTTTCCACGGCATCGACCTGGTCACCGGCGCGGTCTTCGTGCTGGTGGTGCTGCTGTTCCGCCGGGGCGTCTGGGGTACCGTGCGTCACCAGTGGCTGGCCCGGCGGCTGCGACGCAGGTCGTCGCGGCGCAGCCCGGACAGCGCGGACCCAGGAGAGGGCACCGGTCGGTGACATCGCGGAACATACTCGAGACCAAGTACCGGATCTCGGAGATCGCGATGGCCCTCTTCCTGAAGGAGGGGTACGCGAACGTCACGGTCGAAGCCGTCGCCGAAGCGTCCAGCGTGTCCCGCCGCACCGTCTTCCGGCACTTCCAGAGCAAGGACGAACTGGTCTTCCCGGACCACACCGAACACCTCGGGCTGGTCGAGCGCTGTCTGGCCGAGTCCGCCCCCGGCACCGACCCGGTGGACGCCGTCATCGCGGCCACCGAGGAGTCGCTGCGCGATTTCCTCAGCCGGCCCGAACTCGTCCTCCGGCGGTACAAGCTGACCCGCGTCGTGCCCGAGCTGCGGAAGCGGGAGGTCGTCGAACACGAACGGTACGTGGCGCTGACCCGGTCGTTCCTGCGTGATCGCCTCCCGCCCGACGCACCCTCGTTCCAGTCGATGGCCCTCGCCGCCCTGATCGACGCGATCCACCGCTCGGCGCTCGGCAATTGGGTCCGTGAGGGCGGCGCGACCGATCCCCTCGCCGAGCTGGCCGCGGGCATGGAATGGGTCCGCCGCCTGATGGTTCACCAGTCGGCCTTCTCGACCGCTCCGGTGCTTCTCGCGCTGCTCCCCGACACGCCGCAGACCCGCCGCGTCCTGACCTCCCTGAAGGACCAGGCGAAGGAACTCGACTAGCGGCGGACGGCCATGATGAGGCCGCTGCCGACCGGTAGTTCGGTGGTGACCAGGTCGTCGTGTCCGGTGAGGGTTCGCCGGATCTGGTCCAGGATCGCGTGGTGGGCGGGGTCGGGGTGGCGGTCTGGATCCATGTCGTCGACGAGCAGGCAGCCGTGGCCGTTGAGGGCGGCGATGGTGTGGTCCAGGCCGGTCCATTTGCCGGCCGGCGCGTCGGCGAAGATCAGGTCGAAGGTGCCCAGGTGCGGTAGCAGGGCCTCGGCGTCGCCGGTGCGGATGTCGAAGCCGTCGGGCAGGCCGGTCCGGCGTACGGCGTCAGCGAGTTCTTCGTTGTTGTCCACCGAGGTGACCCGTACGTCGCGGCGGATGCCGAGGCCGTGCGCGATCCAGGCCAGGCCGACGCCGGCGCCGGTGCCCAGCTCGAGAATGCGGCCGCCGACCGGCACCGCGGCGCTCAGCGTGGCGAGTAACCGGCCGGTGAGCGGTTCGCTGGAGCAGGCGAAGCCGGCGTCGTCGGCTCGGTCATGGGCGGCAGTCACCGCGGCGGGCAGCGGGATCACCGGCCCATTATGGTGCCGCGCGGGAACACCAACCGGGCGGGGGAGTACTTCTGTACCGAGGGGTACGATCGCGCGATGAGTGGTTCCCGCAGCACCGTGATGGGCCGGCCTCGGGGCTTCGACATCGACGAGGCGCTGGAGCGCGCCATGCGGGTGTTCTGGGAGCAGGGGTACGAGGGTTCGAGCCTCACCGACCTGACCGGCGCCATGGGAATCACCCGGACGAGCATGTACGCGGCCTTCGGCAACAAGGAGCAGCTGTTCCGCAAGGCCCTGCAGCGGTACGTGGACGGCCCGGCCGGCTACCTCGACGATGCCCTGGCGCAGCCGACCGCCCGGGCCGTGGCCGAGGCGCTGCTGCGCGGAGCGGTCCGTACCGCCACCCTTCCCGAGAATTTCGCGGGGTGCCTGACCATCCAGGGCGCGCTGTCGGCCAGTGCCGAGAACCGTCCCGTCCATGACGTGCTCGTCCAGTGGCGCAACGCCGCCGGCGACCGCCTCGAGCAGCGTTTCCGCCGCGCGTCGGACGAGGGGGACCTGCCCGGCGACACCGATCCGCAACGGCTGGCCCGTTACATCATGGCGGTGGCGTTCGGCATTCCCGTGCACGCGGCCAACGGCCTCGATCGCGCGGAGCTCGACGGGATCGTCGACCAGGTGATGTTGTCCTGGCCGTGACGCCGTCCCGGCCTCACTCGTCGTCCTGGCCTCACTCGTCGTTCCGGTAGAACTCGCTGGGGTCGCCGGCCAGGGAGGCCTTGACGTGGGCGCTCCACTCGTCGGCGAGCACCTCGACGCGGTCCTGCTCGATCCCGTCCAGGCCGGCCCGCACGAGGACGGCCGGGTCGCCCTTGGGGCCGTCGTAGTCACTCAGCCCGGTGTCGGCGGCGCCGAGGTGCAGGGCGGTGACCAGGGTCTTCTGCTCGGCGAGCTCCAGGCGTACGCCGTTGGTCAGGTTCCACTCGGCGGCCTTGGCGACGCCGTAGGCGGTGTGGCCGGGATAGTTGAACCACGACATCGCCGACAGCACGTTGAGGATCGCACCGTCGGACAGCCGTGGGGCGAAGGCCCGGATCATCGCGAGCGTGCCCCAGACGTGGGTGTCGAGCTCGCGGCGGATCCGGTCGAGGTCGCCGGTGACCAGGCCGGTCGCCGTGTCGATGCCGGCGTTGTTGACAAGCAGCGTGACGTCCGGTGCGGCGGCCGCCGCGGCGGCGACCGAGTCCGGGTCGGTGATGTCGAGCGGAAGCACCGTGGCGCCGGGGAGGTCGACGAGTTCGGGTCGGCGGGCGGTGGCGTACACCTTGGCGCCGCGGGAGAGAAGCTGCTCGGCGAAGTGCTTGCCGAGGCCGCGGTTGGCCCCGGTGACGAGGGCGACGGCTCCTGAGATCTGCATGGCTCCCACGCTAAAACCTGACATAGATGTGAGAGACAACCGCTTGAGAGCGCGGTCACACGGCTTACGCCGTACGCCATCTACACCGTCGGACGGTGCCCGCTTGACTCTCAATCAGGTCGAGAGGCGAGGATGGGAAGCCGTGCAGCGCCTCTCTAGTGGACGGATCTCCATGTTGCGAACGAAAAGGTTGATCGCCGGCGGAGTCGCCGCGATCGTCACCGCCGGCCTCGTGTCGGTCACGATGACGGCGCAGGCCGACACCCGGGCGCCGGCCCCGGCACTCGCCGAGTTCCTGCGGACCACGATGGACGAACTCGCCTTCCAGGAGGTGCTCGACCTCGCCCCGCCGGCCACGGTCAAGGTGAAGGCGACCGCCGACAAGGAGGGGGCGCCGCGGGTCAAGGGACTCGCCGCCGCGGCCGCCGAGCCGATCTCGCAGCAGCCGCAGATCGACGCCACCGTCCTCGAGCTGGACGGCTACGGCCGGATCACCGGCTCGGCGACCGTGCTGATGAGCCCGCAGTACCAGCACGGTGTGGTCGTGCCGGTCGACGAGAACCATCACACCAGCGCCGTGCGGTGGCGGCAGTGGGACGATGCCGGCTGGTACGCCAACCAGGCGCGGGGGACGATCGACATCGTGCCCGGCCGGGAGGACGCGCCCCTGGACTTCATGTCGCCGTACCCGGCCTCGGTGCTCAAGCTGATGGTCAACTTCGGCGTGTTGCGCCTGGTCGACCAGGGTCAGATCGCGCTCGACGACACGTACGCGTACCAGCCGGCGACGATCAGCTCGCTCTGCGGCGAGGCGAGCAGTGACACGATCCGCAACTACGTCGACAAGTCGCTGACCGAGTCGTCGAACGCGGCGACCTGCGCGCTGATCAAGATGATGCATGACCGCGGCGCGATCGACGGGCTCAACCAGGCGTTCCAGGATCTCGGCCTGGAGACGTTGCAGCTCAAGAACACCAACCCGGTCAACGGCGGGCGCTGGGGCAACCCGGTCACGATGAGCTCGCTGGACACCGCGAAGCTGCTGTCCGTCGTCAACGGGGGCGCCGGCACGTTGTGGACGACCCCGGCCGGCGTGCCGGTGACCAGGGACGTCCTGTCCTCCGCGTCGCGCCGGCTCTTCATGTCCAAGCTGGGTGAGCAGGGCTGGAACTGGATGTTGTCGACGCCGAACTACTGCGGCCGGGACTATCCGGCGGCGGGCATCCCGCAGCGGGTCGCGGACCGGTGGGTCGCCGAGGACGGCACGGTCACCGTCGCGGGCGAGGCCTTCGGCCAGGACGTGCGGCCCTGCAACGAGGCCGCCGAGGTGACCTTCGCCCACAAGCCGGGCTGGGTGAACAACACCGGCTCCGACGCCGGCGTCGTCAGGTCGTTGCCCGGCGCGGCCGACCGGCACTACATCGTCGCGGTCTTCTCCAACCTCGGTGACCAGTACCAGGACCCGGAGCGCCCGGCGACCCCGCCCGGCACCGTCCCGGTCGAGTACACCCAGAAGTTCGCGCGGCTCGGCGCGGCCCTCGACCAGTACGAGGCCGCCAGGAGCTAGAGTGCTGTCCCGCCGCCGTGCTCCGCTACCACCGCCACGAGCAGTGGTAGGGGAGAGCGGCATCGCGGCCCCGAACACCGTCAGGACCTACCACTGCTGCGGGGCAGCCGAGGACGGCTGGGGGCTACCGCTGGTTTCCCGCGCGCAGCCAGGCGATGTAGTCGGCGGCAGCCGCGGCGGTGTCGTACCGGGGCTCGAACCCGGTGTCCTCGCGCAGGCGCGTGATGTCGAGCCAGCTCACCGGGTGGTCCCCGGCCGAGGGGAGTTCGCACTGGAAGCCGGGCTCGACGGAGTTGATCGCGGTGACGACGTCGGCGTTGCTCGTGGCGCGACCGGAGGCGACGTTGTACGTGGGGTGGTTCAGCTTCCCGGCGAGCTGCAGCAGCGCGAGCGCGCGACCGGTGTCCTTGACGTAGAGCAGGTCGAGAGCGTCGTCGGCGTGCGGCGGTGCGAGCAGTCCGGACAGGTCGGGTTGGCTGCGCCGGGCGGCGGCATGAGCCAGGGAGGGTGCGGCGAAGAACGGGTCGGGCAGGTGGCCGCCGGGACCCCAGGTGCCGGAGATGCGTGCGTTGACGATGTCCACGTCGGTCACGTCCGAGAGGTGGCCGGCGAGAAGTTCGGTGATCTTCTTGAACGTCGGGATGGGGTGGAAGTACCCCAGGGGGATCGGCACGTCCTCGGTCAGCGCGCCTCCGGAGCCGAAGCCGTAGACGCCGATGGTGCTCGCGGCCACGACACGGCGCACACCCCAGGCCTGCGCGGCGCGGACGATGTTGAGGAACGCATCCAGCGCCCCCCTCGTGGCCTCGATCGGGTCGACGTCGGTCACCGGCCACGGCAGAGCGACGGCGAGGTGCACGATCCCGGTGATCGGGTACTGCCGGCCCACGGCGAGCAGGGCGTCGAGGTCGGCGACGTCGGCCTGGACGACGTGGATGGGAAGGTCGGCCAGGTGCGGGGGGACCTGCGGGGTGCGGCGCTGGAGCAGGACGCACTCCTCGCCGGCGTCGGTGAGGGCGCGGACGGTGTGGGAGCCGATGAAGCCGAGCCCTCCGGTGACGAGGATCATGGTCGCGCCTTTCGCAGCAGGTCTGATCGTCAGTAGTACTGACGATCAGGCTAAGCCTAAGATGGGACCCGTGTCCACCGAGCCGAGCACCACCGCTGACCCGCACGAGGTCTTGGGGTACCTCCTCAAGCACGCGGCCCTCAAGCTCGCGGCGTTGACGGACGCGGCGCTCGAGCCGCTGGGGATCGACAGCAAGGACTTCGGGGCGCTCCGGGTCCTGGCCCACCGGGAGCCGGCGTCGCAGCTGCAGGTGGCGCAGACGCTCGGCATCGACCGCACCACGATGGTGGCGTTGCTGGACGTGCTCGAGGGCAAGGGCATCATCACGCGGCGCCCGGACCCCGCAGACCGGCGCAGGAACGTCGTCGAGCTCACCGCACCGGGGTTGCAGACCTACGACGCGGCGGAGCTGGCGTACGGAAAGGCCGAGAGCGCGTTCGTGGCCGCGATCAGTCCGAATGCGACCGATCAGCTTCGCCGGACACTGCGCACCCTCGTGGAGAACTGACCCGGGCCCGGGTCACCGGTGACCCGGCCTGAACAATGTGGGTGGCGGAAGCTCGGAGAACTCTTCCGCCACCCCATTTCATGAATCCCTATTGTGCCGTCCGATAAATGACCCGAGGTGCCGGATTCACGCCGAATGATCGCTTGAAATGAATGCCGAGCCGATCAGAAGTGGACGATCCGCAGCGTCGGGGAGCCGCCGTTCGCGCCGACGGTGATCACGAACAGCTCGGTGGCGTACTTGGACCAGGCCAGCCCGCGCAGGGCGACGACGTCGGTGGTGACGTCGAGCCGATCGACCGGCAGGACACCGCCCGGCTCGTAGACGAGCACGTCGTCGCCGGGGTTCTGGATGCCGAGCGCGAGGTACTGGTCGTCGGGGGAGATGGACACCGCGGCCGGGTGCTGTCCGACGCGGTAGGCGCCCCGGCCGACCAGATCCTCGGTCTCGTACGCCGGGAAGTCGTTGGTCGACCGGCTCGCCGTGTAGAGCAACTCGCCGGTCGCGTCGACGTCGGTGTCGACCAGGTTGCTGCCGGGGGCGTCGCTGCTGGCCCGGGCCACGAGAGCGTTGTCGTCGACCGTGTAGGCCCAGCTGGTCGAGCGGCTCAGCGCCAGCTGGCTGGCCACCAGCGGACCGTCGGCGTCGTCGGCCGACGCGAGGACCGGCGCACGCAGGAACCTCGCCTCGCCCTGCTGGGAGGTCTGGACCGTGGCCGGGCTGACCGCCGTGTCCAGGCGGCCGACGCCGCCGGTCCAGTTGTCGTCGCAGCCGTGGCCGAACCAGATGTTGTCGCCGGTGCGGGCCAGGTGGGTCGGGCAGGTTCGCGACCCGGTGGGGTACCGGTCGATCTCCTTGAGCGTGTGCACGTCGATGACGCTGATCGCGTCGCCGGCGGCGAGGGCGGCGTACAGCTTGGTGCGGTCGGCGTTGAGGGCCATGCCGGTGGCGCCGTACTGCCTGCCGATGGTCTTGCGGACCCGGCCGTCGAAGTCGGTGACGACGATGCCGTTCGAGCTGGGGCCCCCGCTGACGAAGACCAGGGAGTGTTCGTCGTCGACGACCATCGCCCCGTAGGTGGGCAGGCCCAGCGCGGTTCCGTCGGCCGCCCGCGCCGCCGTCGCGGTCAGCCCGACCAGCAGGAGTGTTCCGGCGCAAACGGCGCTGACGCGGCGCAGGACCGATTGTCTATGCATGATCCACTGCCTCATGGTGCCTCCCCCGTTGTGACAACCCGAGCATCGGGAGATTAGCGCCCGGGTTTTTGGCCTGCAACCCCGTCGAATCAGCTTGACGAGCCACCATGGACAGTCCCCGCATACACAGTGGAGAGATCGTCTGATTCTCGACCGAAGGAGCCATTGCCTTGTGGCAACTTTTCTGCGTAGCGTGTCCGTGGCAATTGCACTACACGGGGGCTTGACTTCACTTCGGCGCAGACACGACAACGTCGTGCCTGACTGCACTACATTGTCCGAAATCAATCTCATTCGCGTTGTTCCGGCACCCTGCCGGGCGACGCGGCCCTCCGTGCTGCGTTCCGACAGGTCGTGCTGGGACAACAACCACGGGGGGTTGGTGTGTCGAAATCCGTACGCGTCAGATGGTGGATCGCCGTCGTAGCGGTTCTCGCGCTGGTGGGGAGCGGGGTGTATGTGGCCGGCCGCAGGGGCGGCTGGCTGCCCGGCTCCGGCGAGGCGGCGCCGGCGACCGGCGCGACCGGTAGGGGAGTGCCCCTGGCGACCGGCCGCGAGGTCGCCACCAGCGACCGCACACCGGCCAAGCTGGTCAGCACGCCGGAACGCCCGGTGGCCAAGGTGCCGCTGCCCGCCGTCAAGCGGGTCCGGGAGCTGGTCGGCCAGCGGACCGTCAACATCAAGCGCTTCCTGCTCAAGGACGGGCGGGTGCAGGACGAGGTGTCGGCCGGGCCGCGGCACTACCGCGACGACCGGGGCCGGTGGCAGAACATCGACACCCGGATCAAGGCCAGTGACCGGCCCGGTTACCCGGCGGCGAACACGACCAACTCGTTCATCACGCACTTCGGCGACCGGACCGACCGCCTGCTGACCTTCGAGCAGGACGGCCGGCGGGTGGCCGTCGGCCTGGACGGGCCGGCCCGCCCGGTGCGGCCCGCGATCAAGGGGAGCACCGCGACCTTCGCCGTGGACGGTGTCGAGTACGCGTACACGGTGACGCCGACCGCGCTGAAGAGCGACATCCGGCTCCGGTCGGCGCCGGCGACCGCCCCCGCGTACCGATTCGTGCTGGATCTGCGCGGGGTCGGCGCGGTCGCGCGGCCGGACGGGTCGATCGCCTTCGCCGGCGGTGACGGCCCGCCGCTGTTCTACCTGCCCAAGCCGTTCATGTACGACGCCAAGGACGACGCGCGCAGCCCGTACGGCAAGGCCTACAGCAGCAAGGTGACGCAGGCGCTGACCGCACGCGGCGCCCGGTCCCTGGTGACGATCACGCCGGACGCGGCGTGGCTGACGGACGCGGCGCGGAAGTACCCGGTCGTGGTCGACCCGACCGTGAAGATCCAGCCGACGGTCACCCAGTCGCAGGACGCGATGATCACCTCGGACGAGCCGGCCCGGAACTTCGACGGCAACTGGCGGCTGTCGGTGGGCAACACCAGCAGCTCCGTCGCCCGCAGCCTGTTGCGCTTCGACCTGTCGCGGATCCCCGCCGGGACGACGCTCGACTCGGCGCAGCTGCGCACCTGGTTCGACCAGACGCACACCACCGACGCGGCCAACGTCGAGGTCGGCGCGTACCGGGTGACCGCGCCCTGGACCGAGGACACGGTCACCTGGAACTCGATCAACGGCTCGAGCGCGGATCTGGCCCAGAACAGCACCACGGTGGACAACTCGGAGGCCAACCGGACGTCGTTCAGCGGCGAGTGGACCAACACCACGGGCGCCGGCAACGGCGGCGGGTACCGGATGAACAAGGACACCCGCACCGGTGACACCTTCACCTGGGTGCCGCGGCTGACCGAGGCCGGTGTCTACACCGTCGAGGCGTACCACGTCGGCGGCGCCGACCGCGCCACCAACGCCCCGTTCACCGTGCACCACGCCGGGGGTACGGCGACGGTGAACGTGAACCAGACCACCGGCGGCGACGGGGCGTGGACGACCCTGGGCACGTACTCCTTCGCGGCCGGGACCACCCACAAGGTCGTGCTCGGCGACGTGGCAGGCAAGGCCGTCGTCGCCGACGCGGTCCGGTTCATCAAGCGCGGCACCGACGTCAAGAAGGTGAACCAGGTCAACGCCTGGCACAACTTCAGCGTCCGGGACACCGTGCAGAACTGGCTGGACGGCACCCAGGCCAACAACGGGTTCATGCTGAAGGCGACCACCGAGACCCCGAACACCGGCGGGCCCCGGTACGAGGCCGCCGAGTACGCCTACAACGGCGAGGTCGACCAGACGCCGAAGCTGCTGCTGACCTACGGCAAGCCGGGCGTCGACCTCGCGCCGCCGATGACGATCCGGTCCACCGGCGCCGATCTGAAGTGGGCTCCGTACGCCAACGACGACTACGTCGAGTACCAGATCCACCGCAGCATCTGGCAGCACTTCCTGCCCACCCGGGCCACGCTGGTCGCCCCGGTGAAGAAGGGGCAGACCGCCTACAACGACACCAGCGCCGAGCCCACGCCGGCGAACTCGGCCGAACCGTTCGGCAACGCGTTCTACTACCAGGTCGCGGTGAAGCTGCGGGACGGGTCGCTGCTCGGCTCGCAGAGCCAGCTCGTCCGCCTGCCCAAGGCGGGCCGGGTGGTCAAGGTGATCCAGGGCGACTCCCGCGACACCACGTTGTCCAGCACCGAGCCGACCGTGGGACACGACGTGCTGCAGGGCTCGCCGTGGCTGTCGGTGGGCAACAACAGCGCCACGTACGGCAAGACCCGCGCCGTCGTGAAGTTCCCGAGCATGAACGGCGTGCCGACCGGGGCCCGGGTCCTCGACGCCAAGGTCAACCTCTGGGGCTTCTACACCGTCGGCAGCGGCGCCACCTACCAGCTGCACGAGCTCACCAAGGACTTCGACGAGGGCGCCGCCAGCTGGAACCGGGCCAGCGCGGCCACCGCCTGGACCAGCCCGGGCGGTGACATCCAGGCCACCGGGCTGGGCACGGTCAGCCAGGTCACCAACGACCCGGTGGTGCGGCAGTTCGACGCCGACACGCTGGTGCAGAAGTGGATCGCCGATCCGAACACCAACAAGGGCGCCCTGATCAAGCTGGCCGACGAGGCCGGGCCGCAGGAGCGCACGCTGTTCCTCTCCGGCGAGGGCGCCGAGCCGCTGCTGCAGCCGAAGCTGACGGTGGTCTACGCCGACCCGGCGGGCACGTACTACGCCCCGACGGTGCCGAGCCGGATGATCCCGGGCGACGAGTACTCCGCCCCGGTCACCGTGGCCAACACCACCGACCAGGTGATCAAGAAGGACGACTGGGTGCTCTCGTACCGCTGGGAGACGGCGGACGGCCGGGACGTCACGACCGCCGACAACCGGCGTGACACCGCGCTCACCGCGGACCTGAACCGTGGTGACGCGCAGACGGTGACCGCGAAGATCATGACGCCGGCCCGGCAGGACACGGCCAACAAGCGGGAATCATTCGTCCTGAAATGGGACCTGCGGCAGAAGGCCACCGGGCAGTGGCTGTCGCAGACCGCGCAGATCCCCCCGCTGGCGCAGGAGATCGCCGTCGAGGACCCGACCTCGGACCAGCTCGGCCTGGAGAAGTTCTATCAGTACGGCGGCTCACCGGCCGGCGCCGGCTCGAACGTGCTGGTCAACCAGTTCGGCGGCAACGCCGTCTTCAGCTACGACGTGCTGGACAACCCGAGCCGTGGCCTGAACACGTTCGTGCGGCTCACCTACAACAGCCAGGACACGTCCAACTCGTACATCGGCTACGGCTGGTCGCTGTCCACCTCCAGCATCGCCCGGCTCGGCTCGCCGCTGCGGTTCACCGGCGGCACGCCGGACTGGCCCGAGAAGGTCGACCTGGTCGACGGGGACGGCACGACCAACGTGTTCCAGCTGAACAAGCACAACAGCACCAGGACGTCCGACTGGGACTACGACCACCCCAAGGGCGTGCACCTGTACTTCCAGCGCACCGGTGACGAGGACACCACCAAGGCGTACGTGATGACCCGGCCGGACCGGACGAAGGCGTTCTTCGACACCGACGGCTACCAGACCGCGGTCATCGACAACAACGGCAACGAGCTGAACTACACGTACGAGCGGACGTCCGCGTCCAACCTGAACACGGGCGTGCTGAAGTACATCACCGACTCGGCCGGCCGGCGCACGCTCTCGCTGGACTACTACGCGCAGGGTGACCCGCAGTACGACTACTTCGTCAACAACGAGAAGAAGAGCGGCGTCAACCTCGACAACGGCAAGATCATCGAGCAGCTGAAGTCGATCACCGACATCAACGGCCGGACGGTCACCTTCACGTACAGCAACAAGGGCCTGCTCCAGCTGGTCGTCGACGGCCAGGGCGACAGCGGGGAGAAGCCGTTCCAGTTCTGGTACGACGACAAGCTGGGCGACGGCAACCCGAAGCTGACCCGGGTCGACGACCCCCGCGGCAACCCCACGGTGGTGCGCTACTACGACACCAACGACAACCAGAACCGCCGGCTCCGGGCCAAGGCCGTGGTCGACCGCGAGGAGAAGGAAACCGTCTTCGACTACCTGAACCTCGACGGCGACGCCAACAAGCAGATCACCTCCACCATTCTCGACGCGCAGGGCCGGCTGTCCACGTTCCTGATCGACGGCTTCGGCCGGCCCACCCTGCTGACCAACGCCAAGGGTGAGAAGACCGAGCTGCACTGGGACGCCGACAACAACGTGGACCGGCTGAAGGAGGACAACGGGGCCACCACCACGTGGGTGTACGACCCCAGGACGGGCTATCCCACGGAGATCCGCGACGCCGAGGCCAACGCCGACCCGCAGGCGCCGCAGTCACCGACCAGGCTGATGTACCGCACAGGGCTGAAGGGGTACACCGCCGAGCTGATCGACAAGATCAGCCCGGAGGGACGGCACTGGGTCTTCGGCTACGACGACTTCGCCAACCTGGTCTCGGTGACCGACCCGAAGGGCGTCGCCACCGACCGGGTCGAGGGTGACTACACCACCACCTACACCTACGACCGGTACGGCCAGATGGAGTCGGCCACCGACGCGAACGAGAAGACCACCCTGTTCTCCGACTTCGAGCCGGTGGGCTATCCCAAGCGGATCACCGACCCGCTCAAGAACGTCACCACGTACGAGTACGACGTGCTGGGCAACGTGACCAGCGTCGAGGACGCCCGGAAGAAGAAGAGCACCTACGAGTACGACCTGTTCGGCCGGCCGCGGGGCAGCAAGGTGCCGAAGGACCAGGACAACGGCGTCTACATCATCACCCCGGGTCCGAGCTACGACCGCAACGACAACGTCTACGAGGACGTCCGCGCCAACGGGGCCAAGACCACGGCCACCCACGACCCGATGGACCGGATCCGTGCCGTCATGGAGCCGCCGGACACCCAGGGCGGGGCCGAACGGCGAACCAGCTACGAGTACGACAACGTCGGCAACCTGATCTGGATCACCGAGCCCAAGGGCAGCGCGAGCGCCGACCCGAACGACTACCGGACCAGGTACGTCTACGACGAGCTGAACCGCGTCCTGCAGATGACCGACGCCAAGGGCGGCAAGGTCACCTACACCTACGACCGGGTCGGCAACCTCAAGACCATCGCCGACCAGCGCAAGAACGACACGACCGACCCCAACGACGTCAACACGACCTACGAGTACGACCGCAAGCACCAGGTCACCGCGGTCCTCGACGCCGACGGGAACCGGCAGGAGACCCGCTACGACGGCGACGGGAACCCGATCGTCCGCAAGGACCAGGACGGCAACGAGACCACCACGGTCCTCGACGAGCGGGCCAAGCCGATCGAGCAGCGGGTGCCGTACAGCCGGGCCGCGGACGGCAAGGTCACCTACCGCACCACCCGGTTCGGCTACGACGAGGTCGGCAACCGCACCAAGGTGGAGACGCCGCGCGGCGTCGAGACCGAGGCGGACAAGAACGACTTCGCCAACGTCACCGTCTATGACGCGATGAACCGGGTGAAGGAACAGATCCAGCCGTACGACGAGGACGACGCGGAGTACAAGACCCCCGAGAAGACCACGTACGAGTACGACGAGGTGGGCCGGGTCAAGCTGGTCAGCTCGCCGCCGTCGGGCAAGCAGGGCCAGGACAAGCGGATCAACACCACCCACGAGTACTTCGACAACGGCTGGGTGCGGAGCAGCACCGACGAGTGGAACATCAAGACCACCTACGACTACGACGCTCTCGGCGCGCAGACCAGCCGCAAGGTCACCGGCAAGGACAAGACCCAGTCGATGAGCACGACGTACTACCCCGACGGCAAGAAGAAGACCCGGGTCGACGACGGGGACGGCGCCGGGCAGAAGAAGAAGAGCTTCGCCTACACCTACGACCTCAACGGCAACATCACCGAGATGAAGGACACCAGCTCGGACGCCAAGGTCGACCAGTACGCCCTGACCTACGACGGGCTGAACCGGGTGGACAAGATCGAGGAGAAGAAGTCCGGGACGACGAAGAACACCACCTCGTTCACCTACTTCTCCAACGGCCTGACCAAGACCCGCACCCACGACAAGCAGTTCTCCGAGTTCAACTACAACCCGCTCGACCTCGCCGCCGAGTCGAAGGTCGGCACGTCCAGCACCGATCCCAAGCTGAAGGTCACCAAGTTCACCTACACCAAGCGGCACGAGGTGAAGACCGAGACCAAGGCCAACGGCAACGTGGTCACCAAGGACTACTACCTCGACGGCCAGGAGAAGCACCAGGTCGAGAAGAAGAACAACGACGCGGTGGTCAACGAGCACAGCTACGAGTACAACCTCAACGGCCACCGCAGCAAGGACGTCGCCCACAAGCAGAACGCCGACAACAACGCGGCGTTCCTGGACACGACGACCGAGAACTCGTTCGACCCGCTGGACCGCATCCGGAAGGTGACCAAGACCGGGCACGGCGCGACGACCGAGGAATACGACCACGACGCCAACAACAACGTCATCCGGCAGAAGCTGAAGGACGGCGAGACGACCTTCACCTACGACCGCAACCGGGTGACCAAGTCGACCACGGACGGAACCACGGCCGACTACACGTACGACGACTTCGGCCGCATGGAGAAGATCAGCTCGCAGGGCATCGACCTGCAGACGTACAAGTACGACTCCTTCAACCGCGTCACCTCGGCGTCGAAGTTCCAGGGCGGCACGACGGAGTACACCTACGACCCGCTGGACCGGCAGGCCTCCCGCAAGAAGGGCAGCGAGACCACCGAGTACGGCTACCTCGGCACCTCGGAGAAGATCCTGTCCGAGGAGGTCGGCGGTCAGCTGAAGAAGTCGTACCAGTACTCGCCGTCCGGGCAGCTGTTGTCGCAGACCACCTTCACGCCCGGCGGGCAGGAGGACGCCTACCTCGGGTACAACGCGCACGAGGACGTCGAGCAGCTGACCGACGACAAGGGCAACTCGAAGTCGACGTACGGGTACACCGCCTACGGCAAGGACGACCAGCAGCAGTTCACCGGCATCGACAAGCCCAGCGGCGCCCAGCCGGGTGACCCGGCCAAGACGCCGTACAACGCGTACCGCTTCAACGGCAAGCGGTTCGACGAGGTCAGCGGCGACTACAACATGGGCTTCCGCAACTACAACCCCGGCCTGAACCGGTTCCTCAGCCGCGACTACTACAACGGGGCGCTCGCCGACCTCAACATGTCGGTCGACCCGTTCACCAACAACCGGTACGCCTTCGCCGGCGGCAACCCGGTCACCAACATCGAGATCGACGGCCACTTCTCCCTGGGCGACATCGGCGACAAGATCAAGGAAGGTGTCGACAAGCTCAAGAACGTCGCCAAGGACGCCATCGGAGCCGGTGGGGAGGCCGCGAAGGGCGCCGCGCAGAAGGCGTCCGACAAGGCCGGCAAGCTCTGGGAGCAGACCAAGGACAAGGCCAACAAGGCGATCGACAAGGGGATCGACAAGGGCAAGCAGGCGGCCGACGACCTCGGAGCGCTCCAGTCGGCCGGCGAGGGCATCGCCAAGCAGACCGAGAAGTGGACCGACGCGGCCAAGCTGAAGGACCCCGCCATGAACGCGGCCGGCAAGCTCGGTCGCAGCAAGGCCTGGAAGGCGGCCGGCCCGATCGGGGACGCCATCGGCGGTGCGCTCAGCTTCACCAAGCACAAGCGTGAGGGGGACAAGTGGTTCGCCGCCGGGACCAAGGCCGGCATCGAGACCGGCCTCAGCATGGGCCTTGGGGCGCTCGGAGCAGCAGCCGGCGGCGTGTGCGGGCCCGCGGCCCCGGCCTGTGGGGCGGTGTTCGCCGGCGCGGGGTCCTACGCCGGAGGCTGGCTGGGCGAGAAGATCACCAGCACCGACCGGTCCGGGGACGACGCGGGCATCAAGGTCGGTGACAGCACGGTCGGCCAGAAGATCGAGGACTGGTCGGACAAGCAGCAGGAGGACTTCGGCCGGGACGTCGGCATCAGTGACTGACGTCCCGCCGCGGTAGAGGCGCCGGCGCGACCGCCGCGTCCCGGTGGCGATGGCGGTACGCCCGGCCGTGGCGCCGGTGCCCGACAGTGGCCCACCGAGTGTGCTGACCGAACGCGAGC